>NZ_JBFAOU010000178.1:0-15854 GCF_040675365.1 Catellatospora sp. NPDC049609
GTGGGGATGACACGCCCCTTTCGGGCATATCCCCAACAGTTCGCGCAAGATCGACGCGATCTTGAGCCCGCTCGGTGGGCGGGGAGCGGGGTCGGTCAGGAGGCGAAGCGGAGGCGGACTATGACGTTGTTGAGGACCGTGGGGGTGCCGCCGTTCATGTCGTTGTTGGTCGAGGTGAGCCAGAGGCCGCCGTCGGGGGTCTTGACGACGGTGCGCAGGCGGCCCCAGGAGCCGTTGAAGAAGGCGCGCGGGGTGTCGGTGGTGCTGCCGGTGATCTTCATGACCCAGAGGCGGGTGCCGCGTACGGCGGCCATGTAGATCCAGTCGTTGACGATCTCCAGGCCGCTCGGGGAGGCCGACGCGGTGCTCCAGGTGCGGACCGGGTTGACGAAGCTCGGGTTGCTGCACGTCCCTTCACAGGTCGGCCAGCCGTAGTTGCCGCCGGGGGTGATGAGGTTGAGCTCGTCCCAGGTGTTGTCGCCGAACTCCGACGACCACAGCCGGCCCTGCGAGTCCCAGGCCAGGCCCTGCGGGTTGCGGTGGCCCAGGCTGTAGACGCGGGTGCCGGAGGGGTTGCCGGGCGCGGCCGCGCCGGTCGTGGTGACCCGCAGGATCTTGCCGTTGAGCGAGTTCGGGTTCTGCGCCCGGCTGCTGTCCTGCGCGTCGCCGGTGGTGACGTAGATGAATCCGTCCGGGCCGAACTTCACCCGGCCGCCGTTGTGGAACCGGTTCTTCGCGATGCCGGTCACCAGCGCCTCGCGCGGGCCGATGGCGCCGTTCTCGAACTTGAAGCGGACCAGGCGGCTGTCGGAGGCGGCGGTGTGGAACGCGTACACCCAGTGGTCGGTGGCGAAGTTCGGGCCGACGGCCAGGCCCAGCAGCCCGCCCTCGCCGCTGGTGGTGACCGCCTCGGAGATGGTGCCCACCACGGTCTTCTGCCCGGCCAGGGTCACCCGGACGATCTCGAACCGGTCGCGCTCGGCGACCAGGGCACTGCCGTCGGGCAGGAACGCGATCCCCCACGGCAGGTCGAGCTGGGTGTTGACGTTGCGGTCGAAGATCGGATCGCCGCCGCCGGCCTGGCTCGACGTGGTCACCGCCAGCACCGGGCTGACCGGTGAGGTGTTGCCGTTGGCGTCGTAGGCCAGCACCGTGTAGTTGTACGTGGTCGCCGGGGCCAGTCCGGTGTCCGAGGCGGTCAGGTCCGGCACGTCGGCGATCTGGGTGCCGTTGCGCGACACCCGGTAGCCGCGGACGCCGACGTTGTCGGTGGCGGCGTTCCAGGCCAGCGACACCGTGCTCGCGGTGACGCCGGTGGTGCGCAGGTTGCCCGGCGTGGTCGGCGGCTGGGTGTCGGTGCCGGCCGGGGTGGTGACCGGCAGGTTGTTGCTGCCCTGCGACGGGTTGCCCGCCGCGTCGTAGGCCAGCACGCTGAACACGTACGACGTGTTGGGCTGCAGGTTCAGCGTCGCGGCGAGGATGTTGCCGCCGACCTCGGCGACGACGTTGCCGCCGTTGTAGACGACGTAGCGGGCCACGCCGACGTTGTCGGTCGCGGCGTTCCAGGCCAGGTCGACGCCGGTGGGCCGGACCACGCCGACCACCCGCAGGTTGCCGGGCGCGGTGGGCGGCTGGGCGTCGGACGGCGCGGTGACCCGCAGCCGGTCCAGGTTCGGCCCGCCGTTGGCGGTGGTGGCCGCGGCGCGGATCGTGTTCGTCCCGGCGGACAGGTTCGCGGTGACGGTCCTCTCGACCCAGGTCGGCCAGCCGCCGGTGCCGGGAAAGGACAGCCCCGGTGCGGCGGGCGTGCCGTTGACGGTGATGTCCATCGGCCGGTCCACGGTGGTGCCGTTGGCGTACCGCAGGGTCAGCGGGTAGTTGCCGGCGGCGCTCACCGACACGGTGAACTGCACGTACGACCCGGTCACGTTGTCGTAGTTGACGAAACCGGTGCCGGTGTAGCCGGCGTGGTTGGACTCGACCAGGCCCTGGGAGATCGACGCGCTCTCGGCCTGGTAGTCGGTGAAGGCGGGCGGCGGGCCGGTGGTCAGGTTCCACTGCTGGCTGCCCAGCGACGCGATGCAGGTCCAGAGGTGCAGCTTGGCGGCGTCGGCGGTGCCCCCGTTGACCACGTCGAGGCACTTGCCGGTGACCGGGTTGACCAGCGTGCTGGCCGAGCTGCTGTAGGTCCACTGCTGGTTGGGGTTGGCCGCGTTGCAGTCCCAGATCTGCACCTTGGTGCCGTTGGCGTTGACGCCGCCGGCCACGTCCAGGCACTTGCCGAGCGCGCGGATCGTGCCGTCGGTGCCGACGGTCCAGGTCTGCGCGGCGGTGCCGTTGCAGGTGTAGAGCTGCACCTGGGTGCCGTTGACGGTGGACGCGGACGGGATGTCGACGCACTTGCCGGACGCGACGCCGGTGATCGGGCCGACGGTGTCGGCGGCGGCCGGAGCGGCGACGGCGACCTGGACGGCGGCAGCGGCGCAGACGGCGGCGGCGAGCAGGGCGATGCGCCTGATCGGCGGGGAGGTCATCGGGGTCTCCGTTCCCGACGGTCGGCTCCGTGAGCGGGATCCGGGACGCTGGGGCTAGCGGCCCTCACCACGTCGCGACCGCGAGTGTTAGTTAAGTTAACTTATCGACTCCGAACATATTGATCCCCCCTGATGCGGGTCAAGCGATCCGTCCAAACTGGCACACTGCGGCCACCACCGAGACGTCGCAGGGGGCGGGCCGCCGAAGCGGCCCACCCCCTGATGCCAAAGCGCTCCCGGCGGCCGCGAACCCGCCGGGAGGCCGTTTCAGTAGAGCAGGTACGGCCGGCGCTGCCGCTCGAACGCCGCCAGCTCCGGCGACCACGCGCCCACCACGTCGTCCACGTCGGCGCCCGCGTCGATCATCGTGCGCAGCCGCGAGGATCCGGTGAGCTTGTCCACCCAGTACGGCCGCACCGGGTCGTAGGAGTCGGCACGCCAGGCGAACGCCGGGTACTTGCGCGCCTCCACCAGCATCGCCACCGCGGTACGGATCGGGTCGAAGGCCGCCCGGTCGGTCACCTTGACCTCCACCCCGGCGCACAGCTTGTTGAGCAGCGACGGGTGGTGCCCGGCGATCGTCGGCACGAAGTACGCCTCCCGGAACCGCACCCCCGGCAGGTCGCGGGCGTTGAGCCGGTCGGACCAGTGGTAGTCGAAGTCGGTGGCCAGGCCGCCGACCAGCTCGAACGGCCGGGTGGTGCCCCGGCCCTCACTGATCGAGGAGACACCCTCGAACAGGCCGGTCCCCGGGTAGACCAGGGCGGTGTCCGGGGTGGGCATGTTCGGGCTGGGCATGACCCACGGCACGTCGGTGTCGGCGGCGAACATGTCCCGCTTCCAGTGCCGGCACTCGACCACCGCCAGGTCCACCGGGCCACCGGCGGCCGCCGGCAGGAACTCGGCGTTGAAGAAGCGCGCGAGCTCGCCGACCGTCATGCCGTGCTGCTGGATGATCTCCTTCAGGCCCACGCCCGAGGTGAACTCGGGGGTCATCATCGGCCCGTAGGCACGCCCGCCGATCGGGTTCGGACGGTCGAGCACGACGTAGCGCTTGCCCATCCGGGCCGCCGCGACCATCGAGACGTACATGGTCCAGATGTAGGTGTAGAAGCGGACGCCGACGTCCTGGATGTCGAACACGACGGTGTCGACCCCGGCCCGGGTGATCAGCTCCTCCCACTTGGCCTGCGAGGCGCCGTACGCGTCGTAGACGGTGATGCCGGTGCGGGCGTCGACGCCGGTCCCCTCGCTGCCCCCGGCCTGCGCCGAGCCGCGGAAGCCGTGCTCCGGCCCGAACGCCGCGACCAGGTTCACCCGGCCGGACTCGTGGATGAGGTCGACCAGGTGCCGGTAGTCGGCGTCGACGCCGGTCGGGTTCGACACCACGCCGACCTTCTGCCCGGCGAGGATGCCGAAGCCGTCGGCGACGAGGCGGTCGAGTCCGGTCTGGACGCGCCGCGGCTTGGGCGCGGCGGCGGCGGGCAGGGCGAGCCCGCTCGCGCCGAGCGCACCGGCCGCGACGCCGCCGGCGATGAGGTTTCTGCGGTTCAAAGCGATCTCCTACCAGGTCAGGCCGTGGCCGAGGGGGTACAGCGCGGTGCCGGGATCACCGGCGGTGACGATCGTGACCGGCAGCCGTCCCTGCGGCGGCAGCTCGCCGTGCAGCACGCGGGCCAGCGTGTCCATGGCCGCCGGGGTGTAGGTGTAGGTCGCGAGGTAGGTCGTCACGCCGGGCAGGTACGCGATGTCGTACGGGTCGCGCACGGCGACGACGATCACGGGCCGGCCGGTGGCCCGCAGCGCGGCGACCAGCCGCTGCTGGCTGGCGCGCGGGTCGCCCACTGCCGTGTCCCAGGCCTTGTTGACCAGCACCACGGTGAGGTCGTGCTGCGCCGCCTGGGTCGCCGCCGCCGCGATCGCGGTGTCGGAGGGCAGCGTCGCGGGCAGCGCGGTGGTGCGCGACCCCCGGCCGGTGAACCCGGCGGCGAGCCTGCCGATCGGGTTGAACGCGGCGTTGTTCCAGCCGGTGACCAGCACCGACCGGTCGGCACCGGACAGCGGCAGCAGCCCGGCGTCGTTGCGCACGGCGGTGAGCGTGCGGTCGGTGACCTGGGCGACCGCCGCCAGGTGCGCGGTGGAGCCGACCGACGCGACGGCCGCCTCGACGTCGACGTAGGGCGACCCCGCCAGGCCCTGGCGGTACTTGACCGACAGGATCCGGCGTACCGACTCGTCGATCCGGCGCTCGGTGAGCTCGCCGTCGCGGACGGCCTGCAGCACCGCGCCGTAGGCCAGGCCGAGGTCCGGCGGCATCAGCAGCTGGTCCGCGCCCGCCTTCAGCGCGAGCACGGGCACCCGGGCGTCGCCGTACTTCGTCCGGACGCCGGCCATGTTGAGCGCGTCGGTGACCACCACGCCCTGGTATCCGAGCTCGCCGCGCAGCACTCCGGTGAGGATGGTCGGCGACAGCGTGGCGGGATCGCCGGAGGGGTCGAGCGCGGGGACCACGATGTGCGCGGTCATGATCGAGTCGACGCCGGCGGCGATCGCGGCCCGGAACGCCGGCGCGTCGATCTGGTCCCACTGCTGCCGGGTGTGGTGGATGACGGGCAGGCCGGTGTGGCTGTCGGTGGCGGTGTCGCCGTGGCCCGGGAAGTGCTTGGCGACGGCGGTGACGCGGGCGTCGCGCTCGAAGCCGGCCACCTGCGCGCTGGTCAGGTCGGACACCAGGGCGGGATCGGCGCCGAAGGAGCGCACGCCGATGACGGGGTTGGCCGGGTTGACGTTGACGTCGGCGATGGGTGCGTACGGCTGGCGGATGCCCACCGCGCCCAGCTCCCGGCCGGTGACCTCGGCGGCCAGCCGCGCGGCGTCGGCCGAGCGGGACGCGCCCAGGGCCATGGAGCCGGGGAACTGCGCGGACGGCGCGGGCATCCGCTGCACCACGCCCTGCTCCTGGTCGGTGGAGATGAGCAGCGCGACCTCGCCCTTGGCGCCGGTGCCGCGCGCGGCGGTCTGCAGGCCGTTGGACAGCGTCGCGATCTGCCGCACGTTGTCGAGGTTGTGCGACCAGGCGAAGTAGACCACGCCGCCGAGGTGGAACCGGTCCACGACCTCGGCCGGGGTCTCGACGCCGAAGGCCGCCCGGTTGGCCGTGCGGTCGGCCGCGGCGGGGTTGGTGGCGTCGGCGCCGTACACATAGGTGACGAAGAGCTGGCCGACCTTCTGCTCCAGGCTCATGTGCCGCAGCGTCGAGGTCACCCAGCCGTGTTCGGCGGCGGGGGGATGGGCGGGCTCGGCATGCGCGGCGGCCGGGATCGCGACCACCGCGGCCGTGACGGCGGCGAGAAGTTTCCTCATCGGCGACCTCCTGGGGAGACGTGAGGCGACGCCTTGAAAGTTAGCTACCACCTGATACAAGGTCAAGAAGCTAATCTTCGCCATCCGCCGTCCGGCACGCGGTCCCACGGGCGCCACCAGGCGTTCCGCTGCGCGAAGAACTTCTTCGGTAAAGCCCGCGTGTTTGTAGATAGTTGACAAGCATCGAAGGTCGCTGTTTTATCCACGGCACGTCGACAGACCATGGAGGCAACCGTGGACCACCATCCCGCCGCCCGTCGCGGCACCAGCCGCCGCCGGCTGCTCACCGGGGCCGGCGCCGTCGTCGCGGGCGGCGCCCTGTCCGGCGCGTTCGGCGCACCGCGGGCCGCGAGCGCCGCCGGCGACGGATTCGGCCTGCGCATCGTGGACCGCAACGAGAACGGCGGGCGGCTGCAGTACTACCGCTTCGCCACCGACGCGATCGCCTGGGACCCGGCCGTCAACGTGCTGCTGCCCGACGGCTACCACACCAGCGGCCGGCGCTACCCGGTGCTGTACCTGCTGCACGGCGGCAACGCGGACTTCCGGACCTTCCACCTGCAGGACAACATCGTCAACCTGACCGCCCGCAGGGACCTCATCGTCGTCATGCCCGACGCGTCGACCGGCTGGTACGCCAACGCCGTCAGCAGCAACACCGGTCCCCGCGACTGGGAGACCTTCCACATCGCGCAGCTGATGCCCTGGGTCGACGCGAACTTCCGCACGTTCGCCGAGTACCACGGGCGCGCCGTGGCCGGCTTCTCGATGGGCGGCTTCGGCGCCCTCAAGTACGCCGCGAAGTACTACGGGCACTTCTGCTCGGTGAGCTCCCACTCCGGCCCGGCGAGCCTGCGCCGCGACTTCGGCCTGGTCGTGCACTGGGCCAACGCCACCTCGGCCGCCCTGGACCTCGGCGGCGGCACCGTCTACGGCGCGCCCTTCTGGGACGAGGCCCGCGTCAGCGCCGACAACCCGGTCCAGCGCGTCGGCAGCTACCACGACAAGCGGGTGTTCCTCGTCGCCGGCACCTCACCGGACCCGGTCAACTGGTTCGACACCGTCAACGAGACCCAGGTGCTGGCGGGGCAGCGCGAGTTCCGGGGCGCGCTCGGCCGAGCCGGCATCCCCCATGAATGGCACGAGCTGCCCGGCGGGCACTACTTCCGCCACGAGATGTTCGTCCGGGACCTCGACGGGATGCTCGCGCGCCTGCGCCGGGCGGGCTGACCGGCCTGATCGCCATCGCGCCGGCACCACTGCGGACCAGGTGCAGCGACTGCCACGGGCAGGATTGAGGCCCCGTCCGCACTGTGGGAACAGCGCGGGACGGGGCCTCGGTCGACAGCTCAGCGCTTGGCTCGGCCGGCGGGACGACCCGTGCCGCGGTCGGCGGGACGACCCGCGGCCCGGTCGGTGGGACGGTCGGGCGTCTCGCGGCGCTCCTGCAGGCGCCGCTGCTCGCGCTGCACCTCGGCGTACGTCTCCCGCTCGCGGGTCAGCCAGGCCGGCGGGTCGGCGGCCAGGGCCGCGATCTGCGCGGTGGTGAGCGCCTCGGTGACGCCGCCGCGGGCCAGGCCGCTGTTGGACACCCGCAGCCGGGCGGCCACCACGTTGCGCGGGTGGGGCCCGTCGCGGCGCAGGTCGGCGAGCCACTGCGGGGGGTTGCGCTGCATCTCGTCGAGTTCCTCGCGGGAGATCAAGCCCTCCTGGAACTCCTTCGGCGTGGCCGGCAGGTACACATCGAGCTTCTCCGCCGCGGTGGCCGGCTTCATCGCCTGGGACTTCTTGGGCTTGCTCACCGCGTCAGGATACGTCAGGGCGGTCAGCCGGACATATCGCCCCGGACCGGGGTGCCCGCGGTCACCTGTCCTGGCACCGGCTGCCGGTAGCCTGACCAGGTCGCGTGGGATCACAGCGCGGCCCTGCACCGGTATGCGGCCGGTCGACGCTCCGGAGGTAGACGTGCCCGACGCCGAGAACGGCCCACCCACGACGTTCCGTCTGCTGGTCGTGCCCGGCGTCACCGTGGACCGGTGGAGCCGCCTGTGGTCCGAGCGGCTGCCGGAGGTGCAGCTGGAGCTGGTGCCCGCCGACGCCGCCGACGCCCCGGCGCTGCTGACCGCCGACGCCGACGCGGGGCTGGTCCGGCTGCCCGTCGACCCCGACGCCCTGCACGCCATCCCGCTGTACACCGAGGTCACGGTCGTCGTGGTGCAACGCGACCACCTGCTGGCCGCCGCCGACGAGCTCACGATCGCGGACCTGGCCGACGAGACGGTGCTGTGGCCCCTGGACGACGTGCTCGGCTGGGCGGGGACGCCGGCCGCGCCCGCCGTCGTCGCCGGGCACCGCCCCGCCACCACGGCCGAGGCCGTCGAGCTGGTCGCGGCGAGCGTCGGCGTCCTGATCGTGCCGCAGTCCCTGGCCCGCGCGCACCACCGGCGCGACCTCACCTACCGCGTACTCACCGATGCCCCGACCTCGGCGGTGGGGCTGGCGTGGGCGCGCGACCGGCACACCGACCTGGTCGAGGAGATGATCGGGATCGTCCGCGGCCGCACCGCGAACAGCACCCGCGGCGGCCGCGCCCCGGCCCCGGAACCCGCCCGCCGCCGGGCCGCGCCCCGCGCGACGCCCCCGTCCGGGCGCAGCGGCGCCCGCCGCGACGGCGGCAAGCCCCGCACACCCCCCAAGCGCCGGGGCCGGTGACCACCGGCCCCGCTCAGGACCGCGTCGGGATGGTGAGCAGGTAGTCGTCGGCCTCCGGGTCCCAGCGCAGGTCGACCGCGTCGGTGGTCGCCGCCGCCTTGCAGAACTGCAGGAAGCTCCGGTAGCCGAGCTTCTTCTCGCTGAAGTCGGGCTGCGCCCGGCGCAGGTGGTTCTTCAGGCCCGACAGCGCCACCGGGCCGCTGCTGCGGCTCAGCTCGGCGACGACCGAGCGCAGCAGCGCGAACGCCGCCTCCGGGCCGCCGTGCTCGGGCAGCGTCACCTCCGGGTCCCCCTTGGCGGGCCCCTCCCCCAGCTCGACGACGCTGCGCTCGGCGAGGTAGCGCAGCAGCTCCCCGAACGTGCGGAAGCCGTAGTCGCCCTCGTTGAACGTCGGGTCCTTGCGCAGCAGGGTGCGCTTGAGCGTCGACGCGCTCACCGTGCCGCCCGAGCTGCCCTGCAGACCGGCGACCGTCTGCGCGACGAGCACCGCCAGGGCGTCCACGTCGCGCGCCGACCCCTCCGCGGGCGGAGCCGGTTCCAGCTCCGGCTCCAGCGGCTGCGGCGGCGCCTCCGCGGGCTTCGACGCCGCGGGCGTCCGGACGGTCCGGGTGCGCGCCGGCCGGGCCTCGACGCCCTCGAGCCGGTCGTAGTAGAGGAACTCGTCGCAGGCCGGCGGCAGCAGCGCGGACGTCGTCCGCTCCACGCCGACGCCGATGACGCGCTTGTTCAGCTCGCGCAGCTTGTGGACCAGGGGCGTGAAGTCGCTGTCGCCGGTGCCGAACACGAACGTGGAGATGTAGTCGCGCTCGAACGCCAGCTGCAGCGCGTCGACGGCCATCTTGATGTCGGCGGCGTTCTTGCGCGAGGCCCCCATCTTCTGGGGTATGTCGATGAGCTCCACATGCGACCTGGTCAGCAGGCGGCGGTCCTCGTCGAAGTACGACCAGTCGGCGTACGCCCGGCGCACCACCACCCGCCCGCGCTCGGCGAGCGCGTCGGTGATCGGCCGCAGGTCGAACGTCATGCCGCCGAGGTGCTCCCGCGCGCCGATCGCGAGGTTCTCGTAGTCGAGGAATAGGGCGATACGGTCCTCTTGATCCACGCCGCCCAGCCTACGGCCTCGGACCGGCCGGTACGAGTCGTCCCCGCGGACGACCCGACCGGCCGCGTCCCGCCACGGCGCCGATTCACGGCACCGGGTCCAGCCCGCCCGTGCCGATCAGGTGCGCGGTGAACGCCGCCGCGTTGGCCGCCGCGACCTCCTGGTGATCGTCGTTCTTGCCGTGGCCCCAGTCGCAGATGGCCTTGACGACACCCCACTTGACGTCGTTGCGGATCGCCGCGGCGTAGACCGACGCTCCCTCCATCTCCCCGCCGACCGCTTCGGGGCACAGCTCCTTGAGCCGCTCGCGGTAGCCGGCGGAGTCCACCAGGACGCTTTCGGAGACCATCGGCCCGAGGTGCACCGGGATGTCGTCGTCCCAGCCGGTCAGTGCCGCGCGGCACCGGTCCAGCACCACCGGCGAGGGGTGCACCGCCCCGCCACGCAGGATCACCGTGTCCGCGACCTTGCGGTGCGCCACCAGGATGAGCTGGCTGGCGACGATGACGTCACCGAGCCGCTGCGGCCGCCGTCCCTCGTCCCGCAGGCCGTAGCAGATGCCCAGCAGGATGACGGCATCCGGGCGCACCGCGTCGACGAGTTCCATGACGCCGATCGCCGAGTCCGGCGTCTCCGTGCCCTGCCCGACCTGGGCGATGACGACCTCGGTGGCGCTGACCCGGCCCAGGGTGAACCACGTCTGGTTGCGGCTGCGTCCCGGACGCGGCGGTGTCCCGGTGAGTGTGGTGATCGCCGCGACCGCCGCCCGGCGCTCCACGTCCGCTGCCACGATCAGGAGCACGGTGCTGTGCCCGCGCGGTGGTGCCGCGGCCGGCCCATGGGCGGTGGCGGGGCTGTGGTCGCCGAACGTCACCGCGCCGGCGCTGATGTTTCCGATCACGTTGTGCTGGGCGCCGCCCATCACCCCTCCTCGTCGCCGGCACGGCCGGCAGGTGTCTGCCCGTGGGCCGGGCTGTGGTCGCCGAACGTCACGGCTCCGGCCTGCAGGTTCGTGATGACGTTCTGCTGCCGGTTGTTGATGATCGTCACCGCGGCGGCCCGGAAGCCCGCCACGTTCACGTTGCATTCGCGTAGGTAGGTCTCCAGCGCCATGACCAGGCGCTTCTGCAGCCGGTCGCTCTGCGCCATGATGTCGACGAACGCGTTGTGGTGCATCTTCTGATCGAGCGCCAGGTATTCCCGCAGCGAGTGCTCGGCGCCGAAGTCGAACCTGCCGCCGGCGATGCGGTGCCCTTCGACCAGGCGCCCGGCCGCATGCCACAGGAAGGCCGTGGCCGTACGCGCGAACCTGGGCACCGCGCCGAGCAGGGTCGGCCAGTACCTGCCCGTGCCGGCGAGCACGCCCTGCCAAGCGGCGTAGGTGCGGTAGCGCGAGACGACGAGCTGCCGGGAGGACGCCTCCTCCTCCAGCGCCCTGAGCCGCCGGCCGCGGAAGGAGGCGGGCCGGTCGAGCACGTTCTCCTCCTCGCGGGGCCACACGACTTCGGGCAGGGCGTGCATGTTGACTTCGAGATGGAGCAGCTCGCCTTCGAGCATCGCGCGGACGAGCATCGTCACGACCACCCCGCCGTCGGCGGACGTCGCCTTGATGCACAGGTAGCCCCGCTGGTACGGATCGGGCGACAGGATCCGCTCCAGCACCCGTGCCTCGTCGAGGTGGGTGGGCGGCGGCCCGGCCGGCCGGCCGCCGACGAGTTCGCTCATCGCGGCCCAGGAGGATCCGTCGACGTACAGGCGGTGTTGGCATTCGAGCGTGGCCACGTCCGCCTTCACCACCGCGCTCTGCAGCGCCCGGTGCAGGTCGGCCAGGTCCACGGCACGCACGGGTTTCTTCTTGTCCGCGGCGCGGGTCACGTCGACCGTCGGTGTCGTCCAGTGGCTCAGCAGCTGTCCGGCGCCGATGAACGGGCCGAGCGGACTGCGCGCCCGCGCGTCGGAGTAGACCAGCACGTTGCCGCTGGTGACGGCCCGCGCCCGCCGCTCGGCCGCGCCCGGCACCGGCGACTCCGCGCCGGACCGCACGTCGGTGGCGGTCAGCACCTGGCGGGCGCACAGGAACCCGGTCACCGCGAATCCGGCGACGACGACCCAGGCGAGCACCAGCCCGCCCAGCAGAGTTCCGACGCTTGCCCGGCCCGTCTGGTGATCGAGCACCAAAGCCCCGCCCAGCAGCAGCAACAGTGCCACGGCGACCATGCGCTCCAGGAACTGTCCGGTCCGGCGGCGCGCGTACCGGGAGAGCTGCTGCAGCGCCGACCAGGTGGTCACGCCCCGCCGTACGCCGGCCCAGCGCAGGCACCCGACGCCGATCGCCAGCAGAGCCATCACCAGCATCCCGGCGGGGCGGCCGGCGAACCAGATCCCGTTGAGCAGCACCAGGACGCCCGCACACAGCACGCTCAGCAGCAGGTCGCGGGCCGCCCCCAGCAGGCGGGCACGTCGGGTGTGCCGGAGCAGGGCGATCAGGTCGACGGCGTAGCACGGTGCCCACGCCCCGCGCCGCCACACCGCGAACTGGTCGGTCACCTCGCGGCGCAGCTCCTCCTCCAGGTAGACCAGCATGCACAGCTTGCGGGTCGGCGCGCTCGGCGCGGCGGCGTACTCGCCGGCGGAGCCGGGCCACGGCGGCTCCGAGCTGCCGCGCTGGCGTGGCACCCACCACGTGCCGGTGCCGCCGGGGTGGTCCTCCGGTCGGCCTGCCGGGTCGCCGTCATCGAGCCGGGTCATCGTGGTTCTCCTCCGGCCCGGCCTGCCGCACCTGGCCGCGTACCTTGCCCGCGCTCCCCCGTTCCATGGCGACTCCCTTCGATGTCGGACGATGTAGACATCGACGAAAGTACGGCTGAGAGAAGTTCATGTCAAGGTGACATTTACTTTGTGGCACAAGGGTTTTCAGCCGCGCCAACGGCGCCGGTGGAACCACGCTGGCGAGCCTGGGGCGACCGCCTCACGGGAGCTGGAGGTAGACGCGGGTCCAGGGTTCGTCGCCGACCAGCCGCCAGCGGTGCCCGCCCCCGGCGGTGTCCTCGGCGAGCAGCACGACGCCGGGCAGCAGCCGGAACGTCTCGCCCCCGCGCGTGGTGAACTCGATCGTGCCGGTGAGGGTGACCACGTACTGGCGGCGGGGCGCGTCGTGCCAGTCCAGCGCGGACCCGGGCGGGCTGGACTGGAAACGCGCCGCCGACACGGGCAGCCAGCCGGTGGCCGTGTCCGGGCCGAGCGCGCCCAGCGGCATGGTGGACCGCTCGACGTGGGACTGCCCGTCCGGCCCGGTGTGGAGGCGGATCAGGCGGATCACGTCAGCACCCTTGTGGCGTGCGGATCGCTGTCGGACAGCCAGCGCTCGCCCAGCCGCGCCAGCTCGCCGCTGCGGCGCAGGACGCGCTGGGCGTCGTCGATCCGGGCGGCCAGCGCGGCGTCGTCCAGGGCGACCGCGACGGCCAGCAGCTCGGTGGTGATCCCGGTCTGCACGACGCGCAGCGCCGGCCGGCCCGCCGTCAGCCGCCGCAGCACGGGCTCCAGCTTCATGAACCCGCCGATGGCGCCGTGTTCGAGGTCGTCGAGCGCGGTGCCGATGTCGTCGTAGGCGTACACCTTCACCGCCGCGACCTGCCCGGCGGCGTGCAGCCGCGCGGCCACCGGCTGCGACGTGTTGCCGCGCTGCACACCCAGGACCAGGCCGCGCAGGTCGGCGCAGCCGCGCACGCCCGGGGTGGCGGCGGCGTTCACCGCCAGGCTCTGGCCCGAGCGCAGGTAGGGGTCGCACCAGCGGGCCAGTGTCCGGCGGTGCTCGGTGACCGTCGCGCCGGAGGCGACCACGTCGATCTCACGGCCGAGCAGGGCGAAGATCCCCTCGAAGTCGGCTCCCTCGTAGCGGTGCCCGACCACGGGCCGCCCCAGCTCGGCCGCGATCGCGGACGTCCAGTCGAGGTCGAAGCCGGTGGGCGGCCGCCCCGGCATCTCGAACGGCGGATCAGGGAAGGCCGACCCCACCCGCAGCGGCGCGCCCGGCACGGCCTCAGCAGGCCTTCTGGAAGGGCTTGGGCATCGGCGGGCGGTAGGCCGGCGCCACGTTCGCCGCGATCAGCCGGAACACGCCGTCGCTGGCGTCCGGGTAGTCGCCCTTGCAGTCGAACGCGCCGGGCAGGAAGGTGGCGGCGACCGAGATGCCGACCTTCTCCTCCGGCAGGTACGCCTCCGTCGCGCTGTAGCCGCCCACCAGCGGGTTCTGCATGATCCAGGAGCCGGAGCGGATCACCCCCAGGCCGAAGTTGTACCCGTCGACCTGCTTGAAGCACGACGGCGCGCAGTCGGCCTGCGCCTGCCCGAAGCCGAGCAGGTTCGGGGCGGTCATCGCCTGGTAGCTCGCCGGGGCCAGCAGCTTGCCGCTGCCCACGGCCACGGCCGTGGTGGCCAGGTCGTCGATGGTCGAGGTCTGGTTCGCGCCGGGCGGGGTGCCCCAGTCGGAGTTCCAGAAGGTCGACTCCTCGTAGAACGCACCCGTCGGCGGGATGCCCAGCGCCTCGCGGCGCTCGGAGCTGTACGAGTGCAGCACGGGCTCGGGGATGGCCCCGGTCTGGCTCGCGACGGTGTCGCGCAGGCCCATCGGCTCCAGCACCCTCTCGCGCAGCAGCACGTCCAGCGGCCTGCCGCCGAGCTTGGCGAGGATCTCGCCGAGGATCATGAAGTTGGTGTGCGAGTAGCTCCAGTTGGTGCCGGGGGCGAACTGCATCGGGCGGGAGAACGCGTACTTGAGCCGCCGCTCGACCGTCCACGACTGGAACGGGTCGGCGTTGAAGGCCGCGTTCCACCCGGGGTCGGTCTCGAAGTCGGGGTAGCCCGAGGTCTGGTTCGCCAGCATCTTCAGGGTCACCTTGCCCGCCTCGGGCAGCGCGGGCATCCAGCGCTCGATCGGGTCGTCGAGCGCCGCCTTGCCCTCCTCGACGAACAGCATCAGCAGCGTGCCGAGGTACGCGAAGACGACCGCGCCGTTGCGGAAGCGCATCTGCGTGGTCGCCGGCACGCCGTCCAGCGACTCCCCGAACGCCTCCGTGGTGATCACCTGATCGCCCCTGGTCACCTTGACGATGACGGCGCGCAGGGACTGTGCCCTCATCGCGTCCCGGACGATCTGGGCGATCGCCTGCGCCTGCGGGGTCGGGGTCCGCGCGGCGACCGGGCGCACCGTCGCGTCGGCGACGGTCGTGCACGCTCCGAGCAGGAGCGTGGCGGCCACGGCCACGGCCGGCAGCAGCCGGCGGCGCGGGTCATCGCGTCTGGGCACCGCGTACTCCTCCGCAGCTCCGGGCCTCCACGACGGACAGCTCGCCACTGCCGGAGCACACTTGATCGTATCGGCGTGGATGGGCGGAAAAGATGACAACCAGGAAATGCTTGACAGTCACGGGCATAAATATTTAGCCTGGTCGCGGTTCGCCACGACCCGGGGCCGGGACACGGCCGGTCGAGCTTCGGGCAGCGCCCCGCGCGACCCTCCGGACACGAGCGGGCGAACCGGAGAGGGTGCGACGTGCCGGCGATCCCCGCCGCCCTGACCGTCGGCATCGCGTCCTCACCCGACGACCGGCGGCAGCTGGCCCGGCTGCTCGGCGCGAGCAGCGCCGTCCTCATCGTGTCCAACGCCGAGCAGGCCCGCGAGATCCTCGGGGCGGTCGAGCTGCTCAGCCCTGCCCCGCCCCCGGCGCCGCCCGCGCCCCGACCGGCCGCCGACATCGCCCCCGCGCTGCCCGAGCTGGCCGTCGACTCCGACCGCCGGGTGCTGCGCTGGCGCGGCCAGGAGGCCGACCTGACCCGGCTCGAACACGACGTCCTGGTGTGCCTCGCCGAGGAGCCCGGACAGGTCTGGACCTACGAGCGGCTGCACCACACCGTCTGGGGCAACAAGCACCTCGGCCGCGGCTCCGACATGCACTCCGTGGTGCGCCGGGTGCGCGCCAAACTCGCCCTGCTGAAAGCCCCGGCGACCATCGACGCCGTACGCGGCGTGGGCTTCCGCCTCGCCCCGGCCTAGGAGCTGTTCGGGGTTCGGATCTCGGTGGGCTTGTTGGTGGGCTGGTGACGGCTGGTAGAACTCGGTGGTGGCGCGTTTCGATGTGACGGAT
>NZ_JBFAOU010000179.1:0-15753 GCF_040675365.1 Catellatospora sp. NPDC049609
TGCCAGGCCATCACCTATGGCCTGGCACGCGACGTCATGCCGCCAGCAGCGAGCGGGCACGGGCCACGGCGGCCGTGAAGCCGGCCGACAGCCGCGCGATCTCGGCGCGCTGGTCGACGGCCAGCGCGCGCACCGCTTCGCGGCGCAGCTCCAGCTCGGTGGCGGTGAGCCGGACCTGCTGGTCGCACCGGGCGTCCTGCACCGCCAGGGCGACCTCGGCTTCGCGACGGTCCTCGGCCCTGCCGCCCGACTGGCGGTAGGCCGTGCCGAGGGCGACCCGGATGTCGTCGGGCGTGGCGTAGCGGTGGCCGTGGCCCGCCATGCACCGGCTCCACGCGGCGAGCGCCTCGCCGTGACGGGGGTGGGCGGCGGCGGTGCGGGCCGCGGTGCGGTTGATGCCCTGCGGCAGGTAGGCCACGCGGGCCCAGGTGGTGATGTCGCCGAAGACGGTGGCGTAGCCGCGGGCGGTGCAGCCGTCCAGGGCGTAGGTGATGGTGCCCAGGCCGGGCACGTCGAGGGAGCCGGTGCGCGCGGGGTCGCCGTTGAGGGCCTGCTGGTAGCGGGGCTCGTCGGCGGCCGGGTCGGCCGACGGCGGTTCCTGCGCGCCGTCGCCGTCGGTGCGCCACAGGCCGTAGCCGTCGCGGCGGCGCCGTTCGAGGTCGAGCGTGCGCTGCTCGTCGGTGCCGTCCAGGGGCGGTTCGGCCGCGTACGGCGTCCAGGTGAAGCCGTGTGTGCGCATGCAGTCGGCGGTGACCTTCGCCATGGCGCGCAGCACCAGGTGGTGCCCGGCGGGGAACGTGCCGGACCAGGTGACCAGGTCCAGCGCGGCGGCGTCGAGCTCGATCGGGACGGCGGGTGCGGCGGGCGGGGACCCGCCCGCCGGCTGCGTGGTGCCGCAGCCGGCGAGCGTCGCCGCCAGCAGGAGTGCCGGCAGCAGGCCGGCCGGGATGCGTCGGGTGGCCGTGGTCGGTTCCGGCCGGCGGCGGGTGTCCATCAGGTCACGGCTTCGACCGGCACCAGTGGTTGGACTTGATGATGTCCTCCCACGAGCCGACCGGGCTGGGGCCGGCGTTCTGGTTCAGGAACGCGAGCCGGCTGGTCCGGTAGAGGTAGAGGGCCTGGCCGCTGTAGTCGAGGCCGGACCACAGCCACACGTCGCACTCGCGACCGTTGTTGAAGACCGACGACGCGCAGTTGAGCCAGGTGCCGGTCTGGGGGCAACGGCTCTCCCCCCAGGTCCAGCGGGCGTTGCTGTACTGCATGTCCTTGCGGGCTCCGTTGAAGTCCCGGTCGGACCAGGCGCACACGTAGCCCGGCGGGCACGTGGTGTGGTCGCCGGCCTGGGCCGCGGTGGCGGTCGGCAGGATCGTCGCGGCCAGTGCCGCGAGCAGGACGGCCGCTCGGCTGAGGGCTCTGATCATGAGCGCAGTTCCTTCCTTGTCGGATCGACGCTGGTTGTCGCGCCGGGATGAGTCTGGCCGGGTGCCCGGGAGCGGGACAGGAGATCATCCGGAGATTGAGGGGAATATGGGAACCTGTTAATCTCCGCAGGTGCACGGGGGATGGACGTTCGGGCAGCTGCTGCGCGCCGGTCGGCTGAGGGCCGCGGCGACCCAGGAGCAGCTGGCCCACCGGGCCGGGCTCAGCGCCCGGCACGTGCGCGACCTGGAGGCCGGCCGCATCACCCGGCCGCGACCGGGCACCGTCGCCCTGCTCGCCGACGCCCTCGGCCTCAGCGCCGGCGAACGCGAGCGCCTGCTCACCACCGCCCGGCCCGAGGCGATGGCCGGCCATGACCCGCCCGGCACCACGCCCCTCGACACCACGCCCATCGGTCAGCCCGGCCCGGCACCGTCCGGCGCCACACCCGGCGCTCGGCCCGCCCCGGCACCGTCCGCAGGTCAGGCCGGTCCGGCCCAGCTGCCGGCGGCGCTGGCCGGGTTCACCGGCCGGGCGGCGCAGCTGCGCCGCCTGGACGACCTGCTCGACCGGGCGGCCGGGCAGTCCACCGCGCTGGCCGTCGTCCTGGTCGTCGGCACCGCCGGCATCGGCAAGACGACCCTGGCCCTGCACTGGGCGCACCGGGCACGACCGGCCTTCCCCGACGGTCAGCTGTACGTCGACCTGCGCGGTTTCGATCCCAGCGGCCGTGCGGTGACCGCCGGTGAGGCGGTGCGCGGCTTCCTCGACGCCCTCGGCGTGCCCGCGAGCCGGGTGCCCGCGGACCTGCCCGCGCAGGCGGCCCTGTTCCGCAGCCTGCTCGCCGACCGGCGCATGCTGATCGTGCTGGACAACGCCCGCGACGCCGGCCAGGTCCGCCCGCTGCTGCCCGGCGCCCCGGGCTGCCTGGTGCTGGTCACCGCCCGCGGCGACCTGGACGGCCTGGTCGCCGCCGAGGGCGCGCACCTGCTGGTGCTGGACCTGCTCGGCGACGCCGAGGCGGCGGAGCTGCTGGCGGCCCGGATCGGGCCGCGGGCGCGGGAGGAGCCCGAGGCGCTCGCGCGGCTGGCCGACTCCTGCGCCCGGCTGCCGCTGGCGCTCGCGCTGGTCGGCGCGCGGGCGGCGCTGCGCCCGCAGTTCCCGCTGGGGCAGCTCGCCGGTGAGCTGGCCGAGGCCGGCCGGGTGCTCGACACGCTGCGCAGCGCGGACGCGAGCACCGACCTGCGGGCGGTGTTCTCGTGGAGCCACCGCATGCTGGCGCCGGGCACGGCCCGGCTGTTCCGGCTGCTGTCGCTGGCGCCGGGCCCGGACATCACCGGCCCCGCCGCCGCGAGCCTGGCCGGGGTGGGCCAGGGCCGGGGCGCGGCGATGCTGGCCGAGCTGGCGCGGGCGCAGCTGGTCAGCGAGCACGCACCCGGCCGGTTCCGGTTCCACGACCTGCTGCGGGCGTACGCCGCGGAGATCTGCGCGGCCGAGGACAGCGCCGAGCAGCGGCGGGCGGCGCTGCACCGGCTGCTCGACCACTACCTGCACACCGCCTGCCGGGCGGCGCTGCTGCTGGCGCCCGACCGGGAGCCGATCGAGGTGAAGCCCCCGGCGCCCGGCGCCGTCCCGCGGCGCATCGGCAGCGAGCGGGCGGCGCTGGCGTGGTTCACCGCGGAGCAGGCGGTGCTCGCGGCGTCGATCCGCCGCGCGGCCGAGGAGGGTTTCGAGGAGCACGCGTGGCAGCTGGTGTGGACGCTGGCCGACTTCCTGACCCGGCGGGGCAACGCCGGTCCGCGCGGGGCCGCCCGGCCGCAGCGCGACGACGCGCACACCCTCTACCGGCTGGGGCTGTCGCAGTGGGCCGACCTCGCCGAGCCGAGCGGGCAGGCCCGGACCGAGCTGAGCCTGGCGCTGGCGTACTCCCAGCAGGACGACTACCACGCCACGCTGCACCACAGCGAGCTGGCCCGGCAGCGGTACGAGGCGGCCGGGCACCGGGCCGGGCAGGTGCTGGCGGTGGTCGGCATGTGGTGGGCGTGCCTGCAACTGGGCGACCTGGTGCCGTCGCTGGCCCATGCCCGGCGGTTCCTGGCGCTGTCGCAGGAGCTGGGCGATCGCTTCGGGCAGGCGGCCGCCTGGGACTGCCTGGGCCAGACCCGGCAGCGCATGGGCGAGCACGGGCAGGCGGTGGACAGCTACGCCGCGGCGGTGCGCCTGTTCGCGCTGCACGGGGAGGACTACGGCCGGGCGTGCAGCCTCATCCGGCTCGGCGACAGCCACCTGGCGCTGGGCGCTGCGCAGACGGCCCGGGTCTGCTGGCGTGAGGCGCTGGAGCTGCTGGAGAAGCTGGCGCACCCGGAGCGGCACGGTGTCCTTAAGCGGCTGGCCGCGGCGGCCTGAGCGTGCCGCGCCCGGACATCATGCGCTGGAAGTACGGCAAGCTGCTGCGCAACGTCAGCAACGCCGCCGGACCGGCCGCCCCGGCGGCACCGCCCCTGGAGCGTGCGGAGGGCGTCTACGCTGCGGCGCGTGACTGCGCCTCTGACTCCCGTGCCCGACGACGGCAGCAAGAAGATCCTGCGGGTGGCGGTGATCGCCACCGTCGTCCTGTCCGTGCTGGCCGTGTGTGCCGGGCTGCTGTTCTGCTGCGGGCCGTTCGCGCTGTTCGCCTGGTTCACCGATCAGCAGACGGACTGGTACGAGGAGCAGTCGGGCACGGCGCCGTTCCTGTTCGGGTGAGGCGTCGGGGCCCGTTCCCGGATCGCGTGCGGGCGGCCGGTTGCGGTGCTGCTCCGGATCGTGAGAAAATCATGTCTGCGAATACCACTAGGTGAACATGGGTCTTCCCAACTGAGTGGTCAGTCAGTCAGACTGCTGGCGTGACCCATGACGTGATCATCATCGGTGGCGGGCACAACGGCCTCGTCGCCGCGGCGTACCTGGCTCGCGCGGGGCGCAGGGTGGTGGTGCTGGAACGCCGGCACACCGTCGGCGGCGCCGCCGTGTCCGAGCGACCCTTCGGACCCGACTTCCTGATCACCTCGCTGTCGTACGTGGTCAGCCTGCTGCCCCCCGACATGGTGCGCGACCTGCGCCTGGCCGAGCACGGCTACCACGTCTACCCGCAGGGCCCTTACTTCGCGCCCCGCCGCGACGGCCGCCACCTGCACCTGGTCGGGGACCCCCGGCGGCGCCACGACGAGATCGCCAAGTTCGCCAGGGCCGACGCGGACGCCTACGAGCGCTGGGAGGCCTGGCTCGGCGGGCTCGGCGCGAAGGTCGGGCCGCTGCTCGACGCGATCCCGCCCAAGCTCGGCTCCCAGCGCCCCGGCGACCTGCTCGGCCAGGCCGCGCTGCTCAAGACGCTGCGCAAGGTCGACGTGCGGGCCGCGTTCGACCTGACCCGGCTGTTCACCGCCAGCATCGCCGACCTGGTCGAGGACCGGTTCTCCTCCGACGCGATGCGTGGCCTGCTGTCGGTGTCGGGCGTCATCGGCACCTGGGGCGGCCCGCGCAGCGCCAGCACCGCGTTCGTCACGCTGCACCACCACCTGGACCAGACCGGCGGGCAGTCCGCGGCGTGGGGCTTCCCGCGCGGCGGCATGGGCGGGGTCACCGCGGCGCTGGCCGCCTCGGCCCGCTCCTTCGGCGCCGAGATCCGCACCGAGGCCACCGTGGCCCGCATCGACACCCGCGGCGGCCGCGTCACCGGCGTCACCCTCGCCTCGGGCGAGCAGCTGACCGCGCCGACCGTCATCACCACCGCACACCCGAAGATCTCGTTCCTGCGGCTGCTGGACAGCGACGAGCTGCCCGGCGACTTCGTGGCCGACATCGAGTCGTGGCAGACCCGCTCGGGCACCGTGAAGGTCAACTTCGCGGTGGACCGGCTGCCGACGTTCGCCAGCCACCCCGACTTCGACCCGGACGTGCACGGCGGCACCATCGTGCTGTCGGAGTCGCTCGACGACGTGGAGACCGCGTTCCAGGAGGCCGCCGCAGGGAAAGCCGCGACGCTGCCGTTCGCCGACGTGTGCATCCCGTCGGTGTTCGACCCGAGCCTCGCGCCCGAGGGCAAGCACGTGGTCAGCATGTTCACCCAGTGGGTGCCGCACACCTGGGCCGCCCGGCCCGACCCGGCCGGGCTGGACGCCTACGCCGACCGGCTCGTCGCGCGGATGGAGGCGGTCGCGCCCGGGTTCACCGACTCGGTCATCGCGCGGCAGGTCATCGGCCCGCACGAGATGGAGACCGAGTACGGCCTGATCGGCGGCAACATCTTCCACGGCGAACTGACGCCCGGGCAGATGTTCCACTGCCGGCCCGCGGCGGGGTACGCCGACCTGCGTACCCCGATCAAGGGGCTCTATCAGGCCGGGTCCGCCACGCACGGGGGCGGCGGGGTCACCGGGATCCCGGGGCGCAACGTGGTCCGGCAGGTCATGCGCGACAGCCGCTGGGGGCGGCGATGAGCGCCGCGCCGCTGCCCGCCGACGGGCTCGACGCCGCGCTGGCGCCGTTCGGGTCGTCGCGGATGCTGCCCGTCGCCGCGTACACCGACCCGGCCGTGCTCGCTTGGGAGCGGCGGCACCTGTTCGCGGGCTCGTGGACCTGCCTGGGGCGGCGGGCGCAGCTGGCCGCCGAGGGCAACCAGCACGCGCTGACCGTCGGCGACGTCGCCGTCGTGCTGACGCTGACCGGCGAGCGGGTCCGCGCGTTCGCCAACGCCTGCCGGCACCGCGGCCACGAGCTGCTGCCCGACGGCGGCCGGTGCGAGCGGCGCTCGCTGGTGTGCCCGTACCACGGCTGGGCGTACGGCCTGGACGGGACGCTGCGGACCGCGCCGAGGATGGGCGAGGAGTTCGAGACGCAGCGGTTCGGGCTGGTCGAGCTGCCCGCGGTGGACTGGCACGGGTGGGTGTTCGTCAACGCCACCGGGACCGCGATGCCGTTCGAGCAGCACCTGGGCACGCTCGATGCGCTGGTCGCGCCGTACGCGCCGGAGAAGCTCGAGGTCAAGGCCGTGCACCGCTACGAGGTCGCGGCGAACTGGAAGGTCGTCGCGGAGAACTACCACGAGTGCTACCACTGCCCGCTGATCCACCCGGAGCTGTGCGCGGTGACGCCGCCGAACTCCGGCGACAACTGGCACGAGCCCGGGCACTGGCTCGGCGGGTCGATGGAGCTGCGCGAGCACGCCGAGACGATGTCGCTGGACGGGCGCTCGCGGGGGGTGATGCTCGACGGGGTGGACCGGCGCACGGTGCGCTACCTGGGGCTGTTCCCGAACGTGCTGCTGTCTTTGCACCCGGACTACGTGATGGCGCACCGGATGACGCCGCTGGCCGTGGACCGGACGCTGGTCGAGTGCGTGTGGCTGTTCGACGAGTCGGTGGAAGACCCGTCGTACGCGGTCGACTTCTGGGACGTCACCAACCGGCAGGACTGGGCGGCGTGCGAGTCGGTGCAGCGGGGGCTGTCGTCGCCGCACCACACGCCGGGGCCGCTCGCGCCGAACGAGAGCGCGATCTACGACTGGGTGACGCTGCTGGCGCGGGCGTACCGGGACCCGGTCGCGGTGCTGGGGGTGCAGCGCGTTCCGGAGCGTGCCGGCTCGCGGGCGTGACCGGGCAGGCTTCCAAAAAGCTGTCGCGACAGCAAATGTCGCGACAGCGTGTTAGGGTCCGGGCATGGAACGATCCGCATCGGCTGCACAAGCCCCAGGGCTGCCCGCGCTCGGCGCCGGCTCGCTGCTGCACAAGGTGGCCCGCGAGTTCACCACCATGCTGGACCGCGACCTCGCCCGCCACGACCTGACCAGCCAGCAGGCCGCGCTGCTGCTGCACGCGGCCGGCGAGCCCGCCACGCCCAGCAGCCTCAAGGCGGCGCTCGGCACCGACACCGCGGGCATGACCCGGCTGCTCGACCGGCTCGAAGGCAAGGGCCTGGTGCGCCGCGCCAGGCATCCGCAGGACCGGCGGGCCGTCGTCATCGAGCTCACCGCTCAGGGCCAGGCGGTGGTGCCGCACCTGCAGCCCGCGTTCGGGCACGCCGTCGGCAGGCTGCTGGCCGGGTTCGACGACACGCAGGTGGCACAGTTGCGCGGCATGCTGGACCGCATGCTCGCGAATCTCGCCGCCGACGGCGACCCGGCCGCATAGCCGAGCAGCCGCCGGTCAGGACACCAGCCAAGTGTGACCGCCGGTCGGCGGCGGTTCAGGACACCGGGCGGCCGATGCTGCCGCGGACCATGTCCGACCAGGCGGTGTCGGTTTCGATCTCGGCCAGGCGGGGCTCGGTGAGGACCACCACGTTGCCGTCCGGATCGGTCAGCGTCAGATCGGTGCTGCGCCACGGCGTCGGCGCGGGACCCTCGACCGTCCCGCCGGGTGCCGCGGCCAGGTCCGCGGCGCGCTGCGCCAGGTCGTCGCCGCCGGCGGCCATGATGACGCGCAGCCCGCCGGTCGCCGCTCCGCGGGCGGGGACCACGAGGATGTCCTGGTGCCGCTGGCGCCGCAGGTGGACCAGCATCGTCGCGTCGCCTGGGCCGGGCATCGCGGCGAGTACGACGAACCCGGCCGCCTCGTACCAGCGGGTGGTGGCGGGCAGGTCGGCGGCCTCGAACTTCACGAACGCCGGCATCGGGTAGATGTCGCGGTCGATGCCGGGGGCGGGCCGGGGTGCCGGCTCGGTCATGGGAGTTCTCCTTGCTCGGGTGCGTTACCGGGTAAGGTTCGCGCCTCCCGTCGCGTCAGGGTCAAGCCGTTCAGGCGGCCGCCTCCCCGACGTGCACGTCGAATTCGACCGGCGTGTCCAACCCGGTCCCATGTCGGGCTGCCGTGAGCCCTGGCTGGTCGCGCGTGGGGATGACGGCCGTGCGCTTGCGGGTGACGTCGGTGGCCCGGCCGTCGGCATCGCACCTAACCTGCTGATATGCCCCGAAAGTGCCCACGGGTGTCTCGGTTTCGGAGGGCGGCGTCATGACCACCGGAGCAGTGCGGCGAGCACGCCTCACCATCGCGTTCGCGTCGGCGGTCACCGCCGTGGCCGCGACGCTGGTCGCCCCCGCGCGAGCGGCGGAACCCGCTGATCCCGGCGGTCCGGCCGCGACGGTCGTCGGGGCCGCGGAGCCGTGCCCGCCGCCGGCCGGGTTCCGGCCTGGGCGGTTCGAGGACTCCACGGAGCTGGACGGGCGGTACCAGCCGCTGCCCGCGGGGACCGAGCTCACCTGGCAGGTGCACGCCAACGACGGCGGGCGGGCGCTGCCGCGGACCGTCGTGCTGACCGCCACCGACCTGGTCAAGCGGATCGACGGGGTGTGGGCGCGGGTGCTGTGGCAGCGGCAGCTCGCCGAGGGGGTGGCGACCGGGTCGGCGCTGCTGTTCCAGGCGCAGGACGACGACCGGAACGTGTGGCAGCTGGGGGCGTATCCGGTGCTGCCGGCGGACGGGACGGTCACCGGTGCGTCCGAGGCGTGGATCGCGGGGGTGGCCGGGGCGCGGGCAGGGGTGGTCGTGCCCGGCGATCCGGAGGTGGACGAGCCGCCGTACCTGCGTGCGGCGGCGCCGGGGATCGGGCTGCTGCGGTGCGGGTTCGTGGTGGATACGTCGGCGCGTGAGGTGTGTGCCCCGGCGATCTGTTACGACGGGGTGCTGGTAGTGGAGGAGTTCAGCCCGCTGCTGGGGCCGCCGGTGCGGCACGCGTACCTGCCGGGGGCCGGGCTGATCGTTGCGGCGCAGGTGAACAGCGACGGGGAGACGCTGTTCCTGACCGCCAGGCGGCGGCTGTCCGTCGAGGAGCGGCTGGCCGCGGCCGAGGCGGCGCTCGGTTTGGAGGAGCGGGCGTACGCGGGCAGCGAGGTCTATGCCGGGACGGAGGCGATGCGGTTGCAGGCCGCGGACGCCGACGCGCGGGCCGTGCGGTGGGCGCTGGGTGACCGGCTTCGTTGAGCTTTACTCCAGCAGCGGCGCCGATGCCCGGTCGGCGCCGCTGCGCTGCGCGTGCCGCGCCCGGCTCGTTGACATCTGATGGGTCGTGTTGGAATCTGTCGGGGTGCGATACCTGATCTCCACGACCGGCCACGGGGCGCTGGCACCCCGCGCCCACCTGGACACCGACGCGGCCCGGCTGTCCCTCGACGGGACGTGGCGGTTCCGGCTGTCGCCCGTCGCCGACCTGCCCAAGGACTTCGCCGAGACCGGGTACGACGACAGCGGGTGGGACGAGATCGCCGTGCCGTCGCACTGGCCCCTCGCTAGGCGCGACGGGGCGTGGGGCAACCCGATCTACACCAACGTGCGGTATCCGATCCCCGTCGACCCGCCGCACGTGCCGACCGACAACCCGACCGGCGACCACCGGCTCCTGTTCGACCTGCCCGAGGGCTGGCCGGGCGGGGACGCGGTGATCCGGTTCGACGGCATCGACTCGCGCGGGCGGATCTGGCTCAACGGCACCGAGCTCGGCGTGACCTCGGGCAGCCGGCTGCCCAGCGAGTTCGCCGCCGGGCACCTGCTGCGGCCCGGCGGCAACGTGCTCGCGGTGCGGGTGCACCAGTGGTCGGCGGGGACGTACGTCGAGGACCAGGACATGTGGTGGCTGCCGGGGATCTTCCGCAACGTCACGCTGCTCGCCCGGCCGGCGGGTGGGCTGGGCGACGTGCGGGTCGAGGCCGGGTACGACCACCGGACCGGGCTGGGCACGCTGCGGGTGTCGGCGGGTGCCGGTGCGGTGTTGACGTGTGCCGAGCTGGGGCTTGACGGCGTACCCGCTGATGGTGTCTTTGAATTGGCGGTGTCGCCGTGGACCGCGGAGACGCCGCGGCTGTATCGGCTCGAGGTGGCCACGGCCGCGGAGCGGGCCGTGGTCGCGGTCGGGTTCCGCACGGTCGCGGTCGAGGACGGGCAGCTCAAGGTCAACGGGCGGGCGATCCTGTTCCGGGGCGTGAACCGGCACGAGTTCGATCCCGATCACGGCCGGGTCGTCGGCGAGGAGCTGATGCGGGCCGATCTGGTGCTGATGAAGCAGCACAACATCAACGCGGTGCGGACCAGCCACTACCCGCCGCACCCCAGGTTCCTGGAGCTGTGCGACGAGCTCGGGTTCTGGGTGATCGACGAGTGCGACCTGGAGACCCACGGGTTTCAGGAGAACGGGTGGCGGCGCAATCCGACCGGCGACCCAGCGTGGCGGGACGCGCTGGTCGAGCGGGCCGAGCGCATGGTCGCCCGGGACCGCAACCACCCGTCGGTGATCATGTGGTCGCTGGGGAACGAGGCGGGGGTCGGGGAGAACCTCGGGCACATGGCCGCGGCGATCCGGGCCCTGGACGCTTCGCGGCCGCTGCACTACGAGGGCGATCCGAGCTGCCGGTACACGGACGTGTACAGCCGGATGTACGCCTCGCACGAGGAGGTCGAGCTCATCGGGCGCGGCGAGGAGGCGCCGCTCGACGATCCCGAGCTCGACGCGCGGCGGCGCGTGATGCCGTTCATCCAGTGCGAGTACGGGCACGCGATGGGCAACGGGCCCGGCGGGCTGTGGGAGTACCAGCAGCTGTTCGAGCGGTATGAGCGGCTGCAGGGCGGGTTCATCTGGGAGTGGATCGACCACGGCATCCGCAGCCGGACGGCCGACGGGCGGGAGTTCTTCGCGTACGGGGGTGACTTCGGGGAGGAGCTGCACGACGGGAACTTCGTCTGCGACGGGCTCGTGTTCCCGGACCGGACGCCGTCGCCGGGGCTGCTCGAATACAAGATGGTCATCGAACCGGTGCGGATCGGCGACGACGGGTCCGGCGGGTTCACGATCGAGAACCGGTATGACTTCGCGGAGCTGACCGGGCTCGTGCTGCGGTGGTCGTACGAGGTCGACGGGGTCGAGCAGGCGGGCGGGGAGCTGCCGTGTCCGGCGCTGGCTGCCGGGAAGAGCGAGACTGTCGCGCTGCCCGCGCTGGACCTGCCCCCGTTGCCCGGCGAGGCCTGGTGGACGGTGCGGGCGGTGCTCGCCGCCAACACCGCCTGGGCTGCGGCGGGGCACGAGGTCGCCTGGGGGCAGTGGCAGGCGGTGGGCTCCGCCGCGTCGGGGATGGCCGACGGCGTGTTCGCCATGCGCGCACCCGGTGTCAACGGGACCGGCGTGGCAGCCTTCGTCATCGACAACCGTTCCCCGGCCGGGGTGCCTGCGGTGTCGGACGACGTGCACGGCGGCGGGGGCGGGAGGTTCGTGGCACCGCGGGCGGCGCGGTTCGACGAGCGGGGGAGGCTGGTCGAGTTCGCGGGGATCGGGCTGGTCGCGCTGCGGCTCGACCTGTGGCGGGCGCCGACTGACAACGACGCGCACGCGCTGGCGGCGAAGTGGCGCTGGGCAGGGCTGCACCGGGTCCATGAGCGGGTCGTCTCCGTCGAGCGCGACGAGCGGGCGCTGACCGTGCGGACGCGGGTCGCGCCGGCGGCGGTCGATGCGGGGCTGCACGTCACGTACCGGTGGAGCGAAGCGGGCGAGGCGTTGCGGCTGGAGCTGTCCGTGACGCCCGACGGGGTGTGGAACGTGCCGCTGCCCCGGCTCGGGCTGCGGCTCGGGCTGCCCGCCGGGTACGACCGGGTGGAGTGGTTCGGCCGCGGACCGGGCGAGGCGTACGCCGACACGCGGCTCGCGGCCCGAGTCGGGCGGTATGCCGGCACGGTCGACGGAATGCAGACGCCGTACGTGTTCCCGCAGGAGAACGGGGCGCGGCTCGACGTGCGCTGGGCGACGCTCACCGAGGCGTCGGGGGCGGGGGTGCGGATCGAGACCGATCCGGTGTTCCAGCTGACCGTGCGGCGGTGGACCTCGGAGCAGCTCGACGCCGCCCGCCATCCCACCGGGCTGGTGGCAGGTGATCACGTGTGGCTCAACGTGGACCTGGCTCAGCACGGCATCGGGAGCAACTCCTGCGGCCCGGGGGTGCTGCCCCAGCATGAGCTCCATGCTGGGGACTTCACGTTCGCGGTCCTGCTCACTCCGGTGCGCTGACCTGGCCGCGGCGACGATCTTGCGTGGGTGTGTCCCGCGGCGTGCTCATTCGGGGGCAGGGGGCCGTTCGCGCAGGATCGTCGCCGTGAGGTGGTAGTCAGCGGCGGGGGAGGAGGAGCTTGACCTGGAGCTCCAGGGAGTCGGCCCCGGTGCGGTTGTCGACGGTGAGGTGCGGGACCGGGGGCTCGACGCCGGCGCGGATCGCCTCGGTGAACTCGTCGAACCTCGCGAGCTTCTGCCCGTCGCGGGGGAGGGCGCGGGTGGTCAGGCGGGTGCGCAGGGTTGCCGGGTCGGTGCGGACCCAGACCAGGTGGACTGGGTCGCCGCCCAGTTCGTCGACCCAGGTCGCCCAGCGCTGGGGGTCGTGGATCTGGCCGGTGAAGGGGGCGTCGAGCAGTACGGGGCAGCCGAACGAGCGGATCTGGCGGGCGGCGGCGGTCATGCCGGCGTACTCGTGGATCTTGATGTGGTCGTCGTACCAGGGACCCTCGCGCTCGCCGTGGGGGCGGCCGGCCGCGTCGAGCGTGGCGGCGACGAAGCTGCCGTAGAGGACGTCCTTGTCGAGGAGGGCGGGGACCGGGGTCAGGGAATGCAGGAGCAGTCTGCTCACGGTCGACTTGCCGGCGCCCGGGGGACCGGCTACCACCCATACGGCAGCGTTCACGGGTCGGAGACTACCGACACCCGTAACCCGATGTGCGTGATCAACGGTCAGCGTGTACAGTTGTGCCTCGTGCGGCTGACGCCGGACACCAGCGGAGATGCGTCTTCGGGGGTGTGGCGGAGGTCGGACACCACCGGTCCGGGTGGCGGAATGGCAGACGCGCTAGCTTGAGGTGCTAGTGCCCGTATAGGGCGTGGGGGTTCAAGTCCCCCCTCGGACACCATCATGCATCACCAGTGATGTTTCTCGCGTACGCGTGTCCAAGTGCACTTGGACACGCGTTTCGTTTTGTAGTTCGTCGGCTTCTTCTGGCATTCGTAGGTTCGACGTACACCTGCGCAGTCACCGTGAGTATGAGCTGTCCAGTCGACGCACGAGCGCTCATATCCTTCTAGCGGGCCGCGTCTGAAAGCCCATGAATAGCGATGTCAGCGGGATGTGCGCGGGTGGCGTGGGCGGACGGGGTTGCGGCGGTGGCGAGGCGTCGGATCAAAACGATGACCATGCCCACCGGACCATGGCAGCGTGGCATGTAGTCGATCCATGAGAGCATCGGCGGATGGCCACAGATGCAGGTTCAGGTTGGGCCTCCAGCGCAGGCGTGCGGCGGAGCATGCAGTCCAACAAGGGACGAGATACACGCCCCGAACTGGCGCTGCGATCAGCGGCACATCGCCTGGGACTGCGCTACCGGGTATCTGTGCGTCCGTTGAAGGCGGTCCGAAGGACGGCGGACCTATGCTTCTCCCGAGCGAAGGTTGCGGTCTTCCTCGACGGATGCTTCTGGCACGGCTGCCCAGAGCATCACACGGTAGCGAAGACAAACGCCGACTACTGGGCGCAAAAGGTCATGCGTAACCGTGAACGCGACCTCGAGACGGACCGTCTACTCACCGACGCCGGCTGGACCGTCCTGAGGGTGTGGGAGCACGAGTCGGCCGAGGTCGCGGCATGCCGAATCGCGGAGATCGTCCACGTTGCACGTTCGCGGGTTGCTCAACCCTGAACGGTAGCCATCGTTCCAGCCATGCAAGATCGCCTGAGACAAGGTGCTTTGTGACAGTTCTTGGAGTTCGTAGTCGCTGGCAAGATCAGATCGTGCAGATGTCGCACACCGAGACGGTCGCCGCACACGTGTCCGATGGCTGTCGGCGATATCGCCATGACTTGACGGGGCGGTCACGTGACTCATCTCGATCGCAAAGCAGGCCGAACGGCGCTCGCGGACCTTGCCGGCTAAGATCGAGCCCGTGCCAAGCGCAGCAACCCCATCGTCGTTCAAGATCGTCGACCTGTTCGCGGGGCCGGGTGGGCTCGACTCCGCCGCCCGCGAACTGGGTGTGCCGGCCGTCGGAGTGGAGTGGGATGTCAATGCCTGCGCGACGCGATACGCCGAGCACCTAGAGACGTCGTCGCGAGACGTCCGCGATCTGGGCCCGGAAGACTTCGAGGATGCTAACGTCCTCGCCGGAGGTCCGCCATGCCAGACGTTCACCGTCGCAGGCAACGGAACAGGCCGTCGGGCGTTGGATCAGGTACTGACGTTCGCTCGACGCCTCGCTGGCGGAGAGAACAGGGAGTCGGTACGCGCAGACCTCAAGGGGTTGAGCGACGAGCGCACCGGCCTCGTACTCGAACCGCTCCGCTGGATTCTTCAAGCGATCGAGGACGGTCGTCCTTACGAGGCGGTCATACTCGAACAGGTGCCAGCGGTCCTGCCTGTATGGGAGGCATTCGCGGCGATCATGCGAGAACGCGGCTACCAGGTCCCGCCACCCAAGGTTCTTCACACAGAGGAGTTCGGCGTCCCCCAGACGCGTCGCCGTGCCATCCTCATAGCCCGTTGGGGTGACAGCGATCTCTGGCGCCGGAGCGGCGAACCGACGCTTCCTGAGCCGACACACCGCAGGTTTCGCAAAGGCCTCGACAATCACGCCGTCGACGCAACCCTGCCTTGGATCACCATGGGCGAAGCGCTGCAAAGGCACCGTCATGGTGAATTCGTGGTCGTGTCCAACTACGGTACCGGCGGAGATCCGAAGGCCCGTGGCCGCCGCCATTCATACGAGCCGTCGGCGACGGTCACTGGGAAGATCTCGCGAAACAGGGTCTTGGATACTCGTGGCGTTGAACTTCCTAGGTTGTCCCTGAATGAGGCGGGTCTCCTACAGACGTTCCGTGACGGCTACAAGTGGTCGGGCGGCGACATCGCCCAACAGATCGGTAACGCCGTTCCCCCGCGCCTGGGAATGCACGTGATCGCGGCCGCGCTGCAACTGCCCGAACAGCTGTCTTTTGCGCTCGACCGACAACCGTGACCAGACGCTCGGGGATCGAAACCTGTTGGCTCGGTCCAGCGTCGCAGGTCGATTCGTTCAGCTGGACTCCAGTAGTTCCGCGCGGGCGGGATACGCAGGATCCTGCTCGCCGTGGACGACGTCACCACTCGGGTCGTGCGGTGGAACTGCCGGATAATGAGGGTTCCCTCAGCCACGTTGCCCACGAGCGATAACGCACGGCAGCGACCATCCCACTTCGTGGGGCACATTAATCCCTCTAACGATCTTGTGCGCAATAGTTGAGGTCGCGTGATGGGCCGCTCCGGGGCGTTTCACCAGGTGATGGTGCGGTCGGAGACCAGGGCGGCGACG
>NZ_JBFAOU010000180.1:0-15735 GCF_040675365.1 Catellatospora sp. NPDC049609
TCCGGGTCGGCGGCCAGCGCCTCCCACGAGCCGTGGCTGCGGGCCACCCCGTGCTCGGCGGCGAAGGCCTCGGCGGACGACGCCGTCCGCGAACCTCTCTTTAAAAGTTGCGGCACGCGGGCACGCGGGCACGCGGGGCGCGGGGCCGTGGCACGGGGCCGCGGGACGCGGGGGGTGGGGGGGTGCGGAGTCAGCGGATGCCGTGGCGGCGGAGGGTGCCGGCGAGGGTGGCGGCGGCGCGGACGACGGCGCCCGCCACGCGCTCCACCTCGGCGTCGGTGGCCAGGTCGGCGGGCATGGAGCAGCTGATCGCGTCGGTGGCCGGGATGCGGTAGTGCACCGCGGCGGCGACGCAGGCCACGCCGACGGTGCCCTGCTCGCGTTCGAGCGCCCAGCCGCGGTCGCGCACCCGCGACACCTCCTCGTGCAGCGCGTCGCGGTCGGTGATGGAGTGCTCGGTGAAGCCGACGAGGTCGTCCGGCAGCACCTTGTCGACCTCGACCGGGGTCAGCTCGGCCAGCAGTGCCTGCCCCAGCGCGGTGATGTGCGCGGGCAGCCGGCGGCCGACCCGGGAGACGACGCGTACGGCGTCGCGCGACTCGCGGCTGCCCAGGTAGAGCACGTGGCCGTCGTCGCGGCGGGCGTAGTGCACGGTGTAGCCGATCTCGGCGCGCAGGTCTTCGAGCGCCTCGTACACGTGCGGCAGCGCCGGGTCGCGGTCGAGGTACGCCGTGCCGGACAGCAGGGCGTGCGGGCCCACGCCGAACGTGGCGCCGCTGTCGTCGGCCTCCACCCACTTGAGCTCACGCAGGGTCCTGACCAGGGCGTGCAGGCTGCTGCGGGGATACCCCATGAGCTCCTGCAGCTCGGAGATGCTCAGCCGCTTCGGGGACGCGGCCAGCGTCTCCAGGATGCGGACCGTGCGCTCGGCTGACTTGACCAGCGAGCTGTCGGACTGGCTTGAGGTCATGGATCCACCGTCCACGCGAATTGTTTCGGGAGTGTTGACGGTCATAGTACCGGACGCTAACTTGTCGGTGCACCACTTGCACATGACAGGAACCCGTCCACATATGTAGACAGGAGGCAGCGTCCGATGCTCAGTCGTAAAGCGACCAGGCTCGTGGCGGCGCTGGCGGCCACCTTCGCGCTGGCGACCGCGGCCGGCTGTGGTGAAGACCCCCAGCCGGCCGCCGACAGCAAGGCGCCGCTGGAGATCTGGGTGCGCAAGCCCCCAGGCTCGAACACCGAGAAGACCCACCAGGCCCTGGCCGCGAGGTTCACCGAGGCTACCGGCATCCCGGCCAAGGTCACGGCCCTGTTCGAGGACTTCGAGACCAAGCTGCAGCAGGCGGCGGCGCAGAAGAAGCTGCCCGACATCGTCGTCAACGACACCGCCCAGCTCGGCACCCTGGTCAAGCAGGGCCTGGTGCGCGACGTGAACCAGGCCGACATCGACGGCGGCGACCAGCTCACCCCCGCGTCCTGGGACGCGGCCAGGGGCGCCGACGGCAAGCTCTACGCGGTGCCGTTCTCGGCGCAGTCGTTCGCGCTGTTCATCCGCAAGGACTGGCGCGAGAAGGTGGGCCTGGGTCAGCCCACGAGCTGGGCCGAGCTGGACGCGCTGGCCACCGCGTTCACCACGAAGGACCCCGACGGCAACGGCAAGGCCGACACCTACGGGTACGTCATCCCCGGCTCCACCAAGCGCGGCTACCTGGACTGGTACTTCTCCAGCTTCCTGTGGGCCTCGGGCGGGGACTACTTCTCCGGCAGCCCGGGCAGCCTCGCCCCGGCGATCGCCTCCGACCAGTCGGTGGCCGCCGCGCAGTGGCTCAAGGCGCAGTTCTGCACCGCCAAGAGCGTGGTGCCGGGCGCGGTGACCTCCGAGACCACGCAGGCGCACCCGCTGTTCGAGTCCGGCAAGGGCGGCATCTACTTCACCGGGCCGTACAACATGGCGCGCTTCGACAAGAACCTCGGCAAGGACAAGTACGAGGTCGTCGCGCTCCCGGCGGGTCCCGGCGGCAAGGCGGCGTCGCTGGCCGAGGGTGAGAACGTGTACCTGATGGCGGGCTCGGCCAACCCGGCCGGCCAGGAGCGCTTCGCCGAGTTCCTGATCAGCCAGGACGGCCAGACGGTCGGCATGGCGGGCGACACCGACGGCAACGTGGTCCGGCTGCCGGTCAACAAGAACGTCGACCTGGCCAAGGTGCGCACCGACACCCGCTGGCTGGTCTTCGACAAGGTCTACAAGGAGGCCGGCCGCTACGCGCCGGTGGTTCCCGAGTGGACCCCGTTCCGCACCGCGTCGGCCGAGGCCCTCAACGCGATCGTCGCGAACTGCGCCTCCGACCCCAAGGCGGAGCTGACCAAGCTGGCCGAGAAGTTCGGCGCCGAGCTGCAGAAGCAGCAGGCATGAGCGAGCGCGGCGAGCGGACCGTGCAGCACGGACCGCTGCGTGACGCACCCCGTCGAGGTCAGGAGTAACCGATGCAGGCCACCGGTTCCGGGGCGACGGCGACCGCCGTGCGCCCCGGCCGGCGGGCCGGGCAGTCCGCCCCGCCGCCGGCCACCGCACCGCGCCCGCGTAGACGGCGCTTCGATCTGACGGGCGCGCTGAGCCCGTGGCTGTTCCTCGCCCCCGCGCTGGCCATCTTCGCGCTGTTCAAGTTCTGGCCGATGGCGCAGGCCGTGCAGATGAGCCTGCACGAGGTACGCCCGTACCTGGGCGACCGGTGGGTCGGGCTGGACAACTACGCCCAGGTGTTCGTCGACGAGAACTTCCTCGCCGCGATCGGGCACACCGTGGTGCTGGCCGTCGGCCAGACCGGCGGCTCGATCCTGCTCGGCATGGCGCTCGCGCTGCTGCTCGAAGGCTCCGCCAAGCACCTGTGGGTGGTCCGCACCGCGGTGTTCCTGCCGACCGTCGTCGCGATGGCGGTGGTGGCCGAGGTGTGGCGGATCATGTACTACCCGGCGCCGGACGGTGCGGTGAACTCCGTGCTGGGCTGGTTCGGGCTCGGGCCGTCGCAGTTCCTGAACAGCGAGGACACCTCGCTGTGGTCGGTGATGGGCGTCGGGATCTGGCGCGGTGCGCCGTACGACATGATGATCTTCCTGGCGGGTCTGGCCGGGGTGGACCGCAACCTCTACGAGGCGGCCGCGGTGGACGGCGCGAGCGTGTGGCGGCGCATCTGGCACGTCACGTTCCCGGCGCTGCGCCCGGTGTTCGCCATCCTGTTCACCCTCGCCGCGATCCGCGGCCTGCGGGTGTTCACCGAGATCTTCCTGCTCACCAACGGCGGCCCCAACGGCTCGACCGAGGTGATGATGACGCTGATCTACAAGCTCGGCCTGGAACGCGGTGAGCTGGGCATCGCCGCCGCCGGCTCGATGCTGCTGCTGGCCGCGACCGTGCTGCTGACCCTGGTGGTGCGGCTGGCGCGCGCCCGTGCCGAGAAGAAGGTGGCGTGATGGGCAACGGATTCGACAGCGCGCTGGGCTTCGGTGCCCGCCGCGGCCCGCTGGCGCTGCTGGTCAAGACGATCGTGTACGGCCTGCTCGTGGTGGTCTTCGCGGGGCCGCTGATCGCGCTGATGTTCGGCGCGTTCACCAAGGTCCCCGACCCGACCTCGCTGTTCTCGGCCGGCGGGTTCACCCTGGAGAACTTCACCCGCGCCTTCGACCGCGGCGTGCTGGGCTACCTGGCGAACTCGTTCATCGTGGTCGGCGGCGGGCTGCTGCTGCAGATCGCGGTCAGCATCTCCGCCGCGTACTCGCTGGCCCGCAAGCGGTTCCCGCTGATGAAGCTGGTGTTCCTGCTGGTGCTCAGCACGATGATGCTGCCCGAGGAGGTGCTGGCGATCCCGCTGTCGCTGGTGCTGTCGGAGTTCGAGCTGACCGGCTCCCTGCTCGGCATGATCATCCCGGTGGGCGCCTGGGCGTTCTCCATCCTGGTGATGACCGAGTTCATGAAGGAGATCCCGGTCGAGCTGGAGGAGGCCGCGCGGCTGGACGGCGCGGGCGACCTGCGCGTGTTCTGGTCGGTCGTGCTGCCGCTGTGCCGCCCGGCGCTGGGCGTCATCGGCATCTTCGGCTTCACCATGATCTGGGACCAGTACCTGCTGCCGCTGCTCGTCGCCACCGACGCGCAGCAGTTCACCCTGCCGCTGGCGCTGCGCACGCTGCGCTCCGACGAGGAGGTCGGGGTCGGCGTGCTGCTGGCCGCCGCGCTGCTCGCCCTGCTGCCCAGCGTGCTCGCCTTCATCGCCATGCAGCGCCAGTTCATGCGCGGCCTGACATCGGGCGCCGTCAAGGGCTGACGCCGCCACCCGTACCACCGCACAGCACAGCCACTACCGAGGAGAACCACCATGCGCCTGCAGGGGCTGCTCTCGTTCCCGCTCACCCCGTTCACCAGCGACGACAAGGTCGACCTGGCGGTCTTCGCCGAGCACGTCGAACGCCAGATCGCGGCCGCGCCCAGCGCGCTGTTCGTCGCCTGCGGCACGGGTGAGTTCACCGCGCTCAGCGCCGACGAGTACCGCGACGTCGTGGCCACCGCGGTGCGGGTGTCCGACGGCCGGCTGCCGATCTTCGCCGGTTGCGGCGGCGGCCCGCAGCAGGCACGCGAGTTCGCCCAGATCGCCGCCGAGTGCGGCGCGAACGGGCTGCTGCTGCTCCCGCCGTACCTGGTCACCTCGACGCCGGCCGGGCTGGTCGAGCACGTGCGGTACGTCGCCGCGGCGAGCAGCCTGCCGATCACGGTGTACCAGCGGGCCAACGCGGTGCTCGACCCGGCCGCGGCGGTGGCGCTGCTCGACATCCCGAGCGTCGTCGGCATCAAGGACGGGCGCGGCGACGTGGACGCGATGCTGCGCCTGGTCGTCTCGGTGCGCCAGTCGGGGCACCCGCGCGCGGCCGAGTTCGGCTTCCTCAACGGGCTGCCCACCGCCGAGCTGTCGGTGCAGGCGTACGAGGCGATCGGCGTGGACAGCTACTCCTCGGCGGTGCTGTGCTTCGCCCCCGACATCGCCACCACGTTCTACCGGGCGGTGAAGTCGGGGCGCAAGGACGTCGTCGCGCGGCTGCTGACCGAGTTCTACCTGCCGCTGGTCACGCTGCGCGACAAGGTCCCGGGGTACGCGGTGGCGCTGGTCAAGGCCGGGGCGCGGCTGGACGGCCTGGACATGGGGCACGTGCGCCCACCGCTGGTCGACGTCTCCGCCGAGCACCTCGCCGAGCTGACGGCCATCATCGCCCGCGGCCGGGCGGCCCTGGCCGAGGTCCAGCGATGAGGATCCGGGAGGTCGTCGTCACGCCGGTGGCGTTCGCGGACCCGCCGCTGCTCAACTCGGCCGGGGTGCACCAGCCGTGGGCGCTGCGCGCCATCGTCGAGCTGCGCTGCGGTGACGGGCTGATCGGGCTGGGGGAGACCTACGGCGACGCGCCGCACCTGGAGCTGCTGCGGGCCGTGGGGCCGACGCTGGTCGGGCTGGACCCGTTCGACACCAACGGGTTGTGGCGGCGGGTGGGCCGGGCGCTGGGCGGGGTCGACTCGCCCGACCGGCACGGGCTGACCGGCGGGTCCAGCCCGGAGAAGACCGCGCTGCGGGTGTTCAGCCCGTTCGAGGTGGCCTGCCTGGACCTGCAGGGGCACCTGGTGGGGCGGCCGATCGTGGACCTGCTCGGCGGGAAGGTGCGCGACCGGGTGCCGTTCTCGGCGTACCTGTTCTACAAGTGGGACGGGCACCCGCCCGCCGACGGCCCCGCGTCGCTGGTCGGCGGCCTGCCGCCGGTCGACGACCCGTACCCGGAGGCGCTCGACCCGGCCGGGATCGTCGAGCAGGCCCGCCGGATGATCGCGCAGTACGGCTTCGGCTCGATCAAGCTCAAGGGCGGGGTGTTCCCGCCCGACGAGGAGATCGCCGCGATCCGCGCGCTGCGCGAGGCGTTCCCCGACCTGCCGCTGCGGCTGGACCCGAACGCCGCGTGGAGCGTCGCCACCTCCATCCGCGTCGCCGAGGAGACCGACGGGCTGCTCGAGTACCTGGAGGACCCGACGCCGGGCATCGCCGGCATGGCCGAGGTCGCCGAGGCCGCGCCGATGCCGCTGGCCACCAACATGTGCGTGGTCAGCCCGGCCGACATCCAGCCCGGCTTCACCGCCGAGGCGGTCGGCGTGGTGCTGTCCGACCACCACTACTGGGGCGGCCTGCGCCGCAGCGCCGAGCTCGCCGCGATCTGCCGCACCTGGGGCGTCGGGGTGTCCATGCACTCCAACAGCCACCTCGGCATCAGCCTGGCCGCGATGACGCAGCTCGGCGCGGCCCTGCCCGAGCTCACGTACGCCGCCGACACGCACACGCCGTGGCAGTGCGGGGTGGACGTGCTGGAGCGGCCGCTGCCGATCACCGACGGCGCGGTGGCCGTGCCGGACAGGCCCGGCCTGGGCGTCAGCCTGGACCGCGACGCGCTGGCCCGGCTGCACGAGAACTACCTGCGCTGCGCGATCCGCGAGCGCGACGACACGTCGTACCGGCAGATCTTCGCACCGGACTACACGAAGCGGAGGCCGCGATGGTGATCAGCGTGCACGCGTTCCCGTGGGACGTGCTCGGCGACGGCCCCGGCTTCGTCGAGCGGTTCGCGCGGACCGGCGCGGACGCGGTGACGCTCGCCGTGTCGTACCACTCGACCCGCGCGGCGACCCCGCTGCACCCGTCGCGCCGGCTCGTCGACGCCCGCCACGCCGCGCTCTACCGGCCCGTACGCGAGCAGGCCTGGGCCGGGCGGCGGCTGGTGCCGCAGGGTCCGGACTGGACGTCCGCCGATGCCGCGGGCGAGGCCGCCGAGATCCTGCGCGCGGCCGGGATCGGCGTCAACGCGTGGATCGTGCTGGCCCACAACACCCGGCTCGGCCTGGCCCACCCGGACCTGAGCGTGCGCAACTGCTTCGGCGAGCGGTACCCCTACGCGCTGTGCCCCGCGCAGCCCGAGGTGCGCGAGCACTGCGCCACCCTGGCCGCCGAGGCGCTGCGGGACCTGCCCGTCAGCGGGGTGTCACTGGAGTCCGCCGGGCAGATGGGCGTGGCGCACATCGGCTGCCACGAGAAGACCGACGGGGCCTTCCCGCCGCCGGTGCAGCGCGCGCTGAGCGTCTGCTGCTGCGCCGCCTGCGCCGCGTCCTGGACGGCCGCCGGGCTCGACCCCGAGCAGGTCGTCGCCGCGCTGCGCGAGGCGGTCCGGACCGCGGCATGGCTCCCCGACGACCTGGCGTCGACGCTGCTCGCCGCCCGCCGCTCCGCCACGGCCGCGCTCCTGTCCGCCGTGCTCAACGCGGTACGTGAGCAGGCCCCGGACGCCCCCGTCACCCTGCACGGGCACCCCGACCCGTGGGCCGCCGGTCCCTCCCCGGGCCTCGACCCGGCGCTGCTGCCGCAGGTGGACAACGTGCTCGTGCCGTGCTGGCCGACCGACCCCGCCACCGCCGGCCTGGTGTCGGCGCTCGCCGACCGCACCACCGTGGACGCGTACGTCACCGTGCTGCCGCCCGCCCACCCGGACGACCTGTCCGCGCACGTGGCGCGGCTCCGCGAGGCCGGCGCGACCCGGCTCAGCCTCTACCACCTCGGCCTCGCGGGCGCGGACCGCCAGCCGCTGCTGGCCACGCTGACCAAGGAGTTCCGCGGATGAACCGCCATCCCCTGCCCCGCGCCGATCTTGCGCGTACGGTGGGTGCGACACGCCCACATCGGACATATGGGCAACAGTTCGTGCAAGATCGACGCCTGGCGGACCTGGAGGATCGGGTATGAGCGTGTCCACTGCTGTTGCGGTCGCGGTGCGGGCGGCGCCGCAGCTCGCGGCGACCAGCGGCGAGCTGCGCCGGGCCATGCTGCACGCATGCGCCGACGTGCTGGTGCTCGCCGGCGACGAGATCGTCGCGACCGCGCTGGCCGAGACGGGCCTGACCGAGGCGCGGCTGCGCGGCGAGCTGGACCGCACCGCCAACCAGTTCCGGCAGTACGGCGACCACGCGGCAGAACCGTGGCGGCGGGTGTCGGCCGGGGCCGCCGCGGGCGGCGCGGACGTGGTGACCGTGCCGGTGCCGGTCGGGCCGGTCGCGGTGTTCGCCGCGTCGAACTTCCCGCTGGCCTTCGGCGTGAGCGGCGGCGACACCGCCTCGGCGCTGGCCGCGGGCTGCCCCGTGGTGGTCAAGGCGCACCCGGCCCAGCCGCACACCGGTGAGCTGCTCGGCAGGCTGCTCGCGCGTACCCTGCCCGAGGGCGCGTTCTCGCTGGTCGCGGGCGGTCCCGAGGTGTCCCTGGAACTGGTGCGCGCACCCGGGATCCGTGCCGTCGGGTTCACCGGCTCGCTGCAGGGCGGCCGCGCCCTGATGGACGCCGCCGCGGGCCGCCCCGACCCGATCCCGGTGTACGCCGAGATGGGCTCGCTCAACCCGGTGCTGGTGCTGCCGGGCGCGGCCGGTGCGGCGACGGTCGCCGCGCTGGCGGCCGCGGTGACCGGCTCGGCGGGGCAGCTGTGCACCAAGCCGGGCCTGGTGCTGACCGAGTCGGCGGCGTTCGCCGACGCGCTGGCGGCGGCCGTGGCCGCGCTGCCGGTGCACCGGATGCTCACCCCGGCCATGGCCGACGCGCACGCGCGCTGGCGGTCGGACACTTCGGCCGCGCATCGGGTGGTGGCGGGGGAGGGGGAACCCGCGCCGTTCGCGGTGGTCGTCGACGCGGCGGAGCTGGCGGGGGAGCTGCTGGAGGAGCACTTCGGACCGTCGGTGGTGATCGGGGTCGGGGAGCCGGGCAAGGTGCTGGAGCGGCTGGAGGGGTCGCTGACCGCGTCGGTGTTCGCCGCCGACGCCGATCGGGACACCGCCCGCGTGCTGCTGCCGGCACTGCTCGCCCGCGCGGGGCGGGTCGTCTGGAACGGGGTGCCCACCGGGGTCGCGGTCTGCGACGCGATGCACCACGGCGGTCCGTGGCCGGCGACGTCGGCGTCGTGGTCCACGTCGGTCGGCACCGAGGCGATCGAACGCTTCCGCCGCCCGGTCGCCCTGCAGGGCCTGCCCGCCGAACTGATTCCCTGACCGCTGGCCATTCCGCCCTCTGGCGCCGCAGGCCGGCACCGCTGCCGGGGGCGCCGCCTGCCGCCGCTTTTCTCATAGACGTTGGCCTATCTGGATTAAGTCGATCTCGAATTCGTCATCCAGATAGGCCAACGTCTACGGCGGAGGGTGCTGGGCAAGATCCATGCCGTCCACATCTGTGGACGGCATGTCAGTTTATGGTCGGCTATTGACCTGATGGATACATGTCAGCAAACTGTTCGATCACAAGGCATCCACCGCAGACACCGTCCCTTCCGGAGCTGAGATGTCCCGTCGCACCGTTCCCGTGCCCCTGCTGGCCGGCCTCACCGTGGCCGCGCTGGCGGCGGGCGCCCTGGTAGTGGCCCCGCACCGTCCCGAGCTGAGCCCGGCCGCCGCCCTGACCACCCTCGACCTGTCCGCCGCCAACCGCCGCGCCCCGATCTCCGGTCTCTACGACTGGTCGAAGGCCGGCTACCGCGGCGGCGCCAACCTGCCCGGCGCCGCCGAGACCAACCCCGACGCCGCCTGCCAGCTCACCCCGGCCGAGCTGGCGAGCCAGTACGCCGTCACCCCCAACGACGGCGCCGACGACTCGGCGGGCCTGCAGGCCGCGATCGACGCGATCCGCACCGGCTGCTCGCCGACCGCGAGCTACACGAAGCTCTCGCTGATCACGCTGCCCGCGGGCACGCTCAACGTCTCCCGCCAGCTCGCCGTCGACGCCGACTACCTGATCATCCGGGGCGCCGGCAGCGGCACGGGCGGCACCCGCCTGGTGTTCCGCCCCGACGCGAACACCCGCTACGACGCGCTCACCGCCGACGGCTCGGACTGGGACGAGGACGGCATGGGCTACGGCTCGGCCGGCGGCGGCTGGATCTGGCCCGGCCGCGGCCTGTTCCGGGTGCAGTCGCGCGGCGTGCACACCAGCTACGCGAGCGAGTACGCCGCGGCGCCGGCCAACCGCAAGGACCTGTTCGAGGGCACGGTCAACGTGCACTGGAAGGCCGGGCTGAAGCTGCGCGGCAAGACCGGCGACACCGGCTTCGCGGCCCGCACCGGCGACACCGTCGTGCACCTGGCCACCAGCGGCTCGCTGAGCGCGTTCAGGGTCGGCGGCCTGGTCAACATCCGGGCCGCGAACTCGCTGAACTTCTACGCCCAGCAGGACGTCACGCCCACCGACGGCACCCTGCAGAACATCCACATGCGCCAGCAGATCTTCACCATCACCGCGGTCGACACCACCAACCGCACCATCACCCTCGACAAGCCGCTCGAGTACGACGTGCCCGTCACCTCGACCTCGGACGGCTCCGCCGCCATCAACGGCACCGTGTACGACTCCAAGGCCGCCCCGCTAGTCGACCCGGTGCTCGGCGTCGGCTTCGAGAACTTCGCCCTGACCCAGGACATGCCCGGCCTGAACGCGGCGAACGCGGTGCACAACTACGGCAACATGTCCCCGGCGGACGAGATGCACGGCATCGTCTTCAAATGGGCCGCGAACTCCTGGGTGCGCGGCATCAGCGCGACGATGACCGGCTCCCACCCGATCGTCTCCGAGGAGGCGTACCGGCTGCAGATCGTCGGCAACAGCTTCGACGGCGCCTGGAACAAGGGCAAGGGCGGCAACGGGTACTTCCGCGGCTCGCGCGTCTGGGACTCGCTCTACGCCGGCAACACCTCCCGCAACCTGCGCCACTTCACGTTCCAGTGGTCGGCCTCGGGCAACGTGGTCATCGGCAACGACTTCGACTCCGACATCAACCTGCACGGCGGCTGGGAGCGCAACAACCTGATCGAGCTCAACACGGTGACCGTGCCGTACGAGCACCGCTCCGGCAGCTGCACCGCCAACTGCGGCGAGGAGGGCGGCGGCGGCCCGGACGCCTCGACCTGGTTCCCGATCTGGTGGGGCGCGGGCAAGAAGGCCGTCAAGTGGTCCGGCTCCACCGGCCCGCGCAACGTCTTCTTCAACAACACCATGAGCAAGCAGGTCACCGCGGGCGCCGCGTACACCCCGTACTACGCCGACCACCAGCGCATCTACCAGTTCGGCTGGAACGGCACCGGCTGGCAGCACCTCGACCAGGCCGGCGCCACCATCCCCGACTGGTCCGGGCGCGAGCAGCTCGACTACACCGGCGGCCACGGCGTCGACGCCACCCGCACCGACCCCGCCCAGTCCCTGTTCCTCAAGTCCCTGACCGGCGCCCCCAGCCCCTCCCCGTCGGCCAGCACCGCCCCGTCCCCGTCCCCGTCCGCGTCGCCGTCGCCCACGGCCTCCCCACGCCCGTCGGCCTCGCCGAGCGCCCCGTCCGGCTGCCTCACCGTCCGGACCGTGCAGACCTCGACCTGGAGCACCGGCTACGGCATGGACGTCTTCATCAAGAACAACTGCGCCACCGCGACCACGACCTGGCGCGCCGAGTTCGACCTGCCCACGGGCACCACGGTCAGCAGCTCCTGGAGCTCCGTCCGCACCAGCAGCGGCCAGCACCACACCTTCACCAACGTCGCCTACAACGGCGACATCGCCCCCGGCCAGGAGGAGAGCTTCGGCTTCAACGCCGCCGGCACCGCCCTGCCGTACAACATCACCGCCCGCTGAGAAAGGAAGGGCACCTTCTTATCGCTATGCGTATAGGAAGGTGCCCTTCTTCACCCCTCAGACGTCCAGCTCGACGGAGTCGCGCGGGCCGGCCTGGGCCGGGACCCTCAGGCCGCGCGCGGCGGACCAGCTTCTCCCCCCGGCGTACGCGATGCTGAAGCCCAGATGGGCGGCCAGCGGAGCCCATCGTGCCGACGCCATCCGCTTGCTCACCGCCGATGCGGAGCTGTTGGCGAGCAGGTCGAGCAGAACGGTGTCGAAAGCCGCCGACTCGAGCCAGTCGACCGAGACGGTGAAACCGCACGCCAGCTCCGCGCCCGTCTGCTCGACGAACCTGGCCAGTTTGGCGGGGTAGCGCATCACCGAGCAGCTGCCGAAGTAGATCCGACGGCCCACACAGCGACCCTCGAGGCGTTCGCCGAGCTCGTCCAGGCTCAACGAGCGACCCTCCGTGAGTTCGAGCCGGTTGGCGTCGCCGTGCATGGCGAAGTAGACGACTCCGTAGTCGGAGTACCGCTTCAGCCGCCAACGTGACAGGTAGAAGTCCATCTCCTCCGGGGTGGCCACGTCCTTGTGGATGAAACGGATCCTCCCCAGCCGCTCCAGCAGCTCGAGAATGGGCTGCACCGACTCCCTCCGATCGAGGTCGCCCCACTGACCCTCGATGCAGAAGATCCCAGGTGTCGCCACGCGCCGCCTCCCGTAGCAATGTGGAGGGTCAATATAGCGGCTTCCACCTGCTCGGAGTATGCGTCGAACGGGCATGCGACGATGGCCGTACGCCGACCATCGCGATCCTGCGCGGACGCTGGGACGACGGATACAGTCACCTGGCAGGCCGCTGCGACCTCCTACGCCGATGCCGCGAACCGCAGCCGCCTCGCGCCGGGATCGGCATTCCCCGGACTGGCACCCGGCGCCTACCCTCGACCTCGACGTCAGCCCCCAGGGTGAGGACCGGCTCGATGGACAGGCGCAGTGTCGACACCAGCGTCGGTGGCGTGCGGCTGGAGGTCTGGAAGGACGGCGGTGGGGTGGTCACCCGCCGCGGCCCCGAGACCGCGACGCCCGTGCCGCACGACCCCGCGTACCGCGAGCTGATTCCGCTGCTGCCCAGGTTCGCCGCTACCGGTCTCATCGGGTCGGCCGTCGCATGCGCCGCGGGCCTGTTCTTCGCGGGCGACCGGCCGTGGCCGGCCGTGTTCGCGCTGACCGCCGCTCTCGTGCTGGGCTTGCTCGGTGGTGTCTGCCTGCTCGTCTGGGCGTCGTCGCGGCGTCGGGTCCCGTACGTCGTGCTGTCGCGGGCCGCGGTCGGGGAGTACCGGGTGGCGCTGGCGAAGGCGCGGCGGAGTCTGGGCGACGCTCCGACCAGGGTGGCGGAGGAGCGGGCGGCGGAGCGGCTGTGGGAGCTGGCCCAAGCCCTGGCACCCGCCGAGAGCTCTCCCGACGCGCCGGAAAAACCCTCGGCTTAATCGAAGCCTAAAAGATCCTTCGGTTGTAGTCGGGCTGTAGCCCCCGCGTATATCGGTCGATTACGGTGTCGCGATGCCGATTCCTCGCAGATCCCTCCTGACCGGACTGATCGCCATCCCCGCCGCGGCCACGGCAGGCGCGCTGCTCGCCGCCGCACCGGCCGCCGCCGCGCCCGCCGCGATCGACCGCACCGCGTTCAAGCTGCGCCGCCGCGCGGGCTCCTACGCCACCGCGATCGCCGGCCTGGACGCCGCCCTGCCCAACGTCACCGTCCAGCACGTCCTCGACGACGGCAACCGGGTCGCCACCCGCCTGACCGCGAGCGAGGGCGCCGCGCTGGCCACCAACTTCGCCGCCGGGTTCCGCTTCGAGAGCGGTGACGTCAACACCGCCGAGTGGATGCCCCAGGGCATCACCACCAGCTCCGACGCCTTCGACTCCGGGGTGTACGAGGACCGCAAGGCGGTGCTGGTCTCCTGGTACTCCACCGGCGCCGACGGCGAGAAGGGCGTGCGCGTCAGCTTCGTCGACCGCACCGACCCGGCCGCCCCGCGCTACCGGCACGTGCTGCTCGTCGAGCCGTACACCTCCGGCGGCGTGCACAGCTTCCGCGCGATCAACGTGCACGCGGGCGGCATCGCCTGGTACGGCAACCACCTCTACGTCGCCGACACCAACCGGGGCCTGCGCGTGTTCGACCTGAACCATCTGTGGCAGACGTCCACGACCAGCTCCACCACGTGCGGCCGCCAGTCCGACGGCACCTACCAGGCGTTCGGCTACAAGTACGTGCTGCCGCAGTCGCTGGCCTACGACCAGGTCGGCACCGGCGGCCTGGTCTTCTCGTTCGTCTCCCTGGACCGCAGCACCAGCCCGGACAGCCTCCTGATCGGGGAGTACGGCAACCCGGGCACCGGGACGCGGCTGGTGCGCTGGAACGTCGACTACACCGACCGTGAGCTGGTCCACGACGCGGGCTCGACCACCGACGCCACGGCGGCGTGGGCCTACCGGGTGGACGTGACGTCGATGCAGGGCGCGCTGAGCCTGAACGGCAGGTACTTCCTGTCCACCAGCGACGGCGACGCCAACGACGGCGACCTGGCCACCTGGACGCCGGGCGGCGGCGTGGTGATGCACTACGACACGCTGCCGATCGGCTGCGAGGACCTGTCCTACCGCGCGAGCGTCGACGAGCTGTGGACGGTCACCGAGTACGCGGGCCGCCGCGTGGCCATCTCCGTCAAGGCGGGCGCGTTCTGACCCGCGCGGCCTAGCCGTCGCCGGGTGCGGTCGCGGCGGGCGGTCGTGGCGGGCGCGGGTATACCAGCGCGACCGCCGCGACCAGGCACAGCGCGGACACGGCGGCCATCTGCCCGGCGCCGGTGACGGCGGCCGCCGCCAGCGGGGCGGCGGCCTTGGCGACAGTGGCGGGCACGGTGAGCATGCCGGAGACGGCGCCGTAGCGGGCCGTGCCGTAGCGGTCGACGAGGATCGCGGGCCGGGCGATGACGCCGACACCGAAGCCGAGGCCGAACACGGCCACGCATGCCACCGCCCCGGCGACCGTCCCGCCGAGCAGCGGCAGCGCGGCGGCGGCGGCCGCCTGCAGGGCGAACACGACGGCGGTGGTCGTGGTGATCGGGTGGCGGCGCGCGACGGCGGTGGTGGCGACGCGGCCGGCGACCGACAGCACCCCGAGCATCCCGGCGATCGCGGCGGCGGTGGTGGCCGGGTGTCCCGCGCCGATCAGATAGCCGACCAGGTGGACGCTGACGGCGGACAGCGCGGTGCCGTGCGCGACGAACGCGACGACCAGCAGCCAGAATCCGCCGTCGCGGAGCACCCGGGTGCCGCGCGGGCCGCCGGTGGCCGTCACCGCGGCCGCGCTGACCGGAGGCGTGGCGGGGACGGCGAGCAGGTGCCCGGTCACGGTGATCGCGGCGTGGCCGAGCGCCAGCACGAGCAGCGCGGTGCGCCAGCCGTGCTGCGCGGTGAGCCAGCCCGTGGCGGGGATGAACACGGTGCTGGCGAACCCGGCGACGACCGTGATGGTGAGCATGGCCCCGGACCGGCGGGCGGCCCCGAGCTGGTGCACCACCACGGTGAAGGCCGCCTCGTACAGGCTCGCCGCCGCGGCGAGTCCGATGACGGCGAACGCGGCGTACACCTGCCACAGCGCCCGCGCCTGGGACAGGGCGACGACGGCCGCGGAGCCGAGGGCCGCGCCGGCCGCCATCAGGCCACGGGCCGGCCGCCGGTCGAGGTGGCGGCCGACGGGGACGGCGGCCGCGGCGGCGACCAGCACGCAGAGGGTGTACGCGCCGGTGATCGCCGCGGGGCCGGTGCCCAGGTCCGCGGCGATCGGGTGCAGCACGACGGAGAACGGGTAGAACAGCACGCCGTACCCGACCGTCTGGGTCACGGCGAGCACCGCGACCAGGCGGCCGCCCGGCCACGAGTTGACGATCCGGTAGGTGGCCGTGCACGCCTTGCCGGCCGGGGAGGACGGGCTGGGCGTCCCCGTCGGCCTCGCCCA
>NZ_JBFAOU010000181.1:0-15561 GCF_040675365.1 Catellatospora sp. NPDC049609
CTCGTACAGCGGCTTGAAGCCGAAGTCGCCGAAGAGCGCGACGTTCAAAGTGATCTTCTCGTTGCCGGCGGGCTGCTCGTCGGAGCCGCAGGCCGCGGTCGCCAGCAGTCCGGCGACCATGATCGGAGCCAACATGCGGCGCAGGGACGTACGCATGTGACGCCCTCCTCAGGGTGTCAGTAGGAACCCGGCCGCTCATCAGGGCTGTTTCGCGGCCGGGCTGAGAGAGCGCTCTCACAGCAGAGGATGCGGGCGGATGCGCGTTGTGTCAAGGCTCTATTGCCGTCACGTTTCGGGGTCGAGCAAACGCTCTCACACAGAAAGCGCTCTCACGGGCCGCTTCGCCCGCGGCCGGGAGCGGGGTAAGGTCAACCCGGCCGGTCCGGCGACGGACGCCGGATCACGACGAGGAGCAGGCATGAGCGAGCGCGGCGAGCGGCCGACCCTGGAGGCCGTGGCGCGGCTGGCCGGCGTCTCCCGGGCCACCGTCTCCCGGGTCGTCAACGGCTCGCCGAAGGTCGCCGAGCCGATCCGCGCCGCGGTCCGCCGCGCCGTCGAGGAGCTGGGCTACATCCCGAACGCGGCCGCCCGCAGCCTGGTCACCCAGCGCACCGACTCGATCGCGCTGGTCCTGCCGGAGAGCGCCAGCCGCGTCTTCTCCGACGACCCGTTCTTCCCGAGCATCATCCACGGCGTCAGCCAGGAGCTCGACGCCGCCGACAAGCAGCTCGTGCTGATGATGACCAACACCGTCGGCGGGTACGAGCGGGTCGAGCGCTACACCACCGCCCGGCACGTGGACGGGGTGCTCTTCGCCTCCACGCATGGCGTGGACCCGCTGCCCGGCCAGCTGCACCGGCAGGGCATCCCGGTCGTCGTCAGCGGCCGCCCGCTCGGCCGCTCCGCGGTGCCCTACGTCGACGTGGACCACATCGGCGGGGTACGCAAAGCCGTCCGCCACCTGCTCGACACGGGCCGGTCCCGGATCGCGACCATCGCCGGCCCGCAGGACATGGTCGCCGGCATCGACCGCCTCGACGGATACCGGGCCGAGCTGAAGGGCTCCGACCGGCGCTCGATCGTGGCCGTCGGCGACTTCACCCGCGAGTCCGGGGCCGCCGCCATGCGCCAGCTGCTCGAGGACGACCCGCTGCTCGACGCGGTGTTCGTCGCCTCCGACCTGATGGCGCACGGGGCCATCACCACGCTGCGCGAGCTGGGCAGGCGCATCCCGGAGGACGTGGCCGTGGTCGGCTTCGACGACTTCGACATCTCCCGGTTCACCGATCCGCCGCTGACCACGGTGCGCCAGCCGATCCTGGAGCTGGGCCGCGAGCTGGCCCGCCAGCTGCTGCGCGTGATCGGCGGCGAGGAGGTCCCGGCCTCGGTCGTGCTCCCCACGGAACTGGTGGTACGCGCCTCCGCGTGAGCGGATTCGGATATACAGGACGTATGGCTGATGAGCTGGACGTCATCGTGCTCGGCATGGGGGTCGGCGGCGAGGAGGTCGGCGGGAAGCTCGCCGATGCCGGGCTCAGCGTGCTCGGCATCGAGAACCGGCTGGTCGGCGGCGAGTGCCCGTACTGGGGGTGCATCCCCAGCAAGATGATGATCAGGGCGGCGGACCTGCTGGCCGAGGGGCGCCGGATCAAGGGCATGGCGGGCGCCGCCGAGGTGTTCCCCGACTGGGCGCCGGTGGCGCTGCGCATCCGCGACGAGGCCACCGACTCGTGGAACGACAAGGTCGCCGTCGACCGGTTCACCGGCCGCGGCGGGCGCTTCCTGCGCGGCACCGGGCGGCTCGCCGGACCGAAGCGGGTCGAGGTCGACGGGCAGACGTACACCGCGCGCCGGGGCGTCGTGGTGGCCACCGGCACCAGGGCCGCGATCCCGCCGATCCCGGGGCTGGCCGACGCGCCGTTCTGGACCAACAAGGAGGCGATCGAGGCCGACACGCTGCCCGCCTCGCTCACCGTGCTGGGCGGCGGCTCGATCGGCCTGGAGCTGGCGCAGATGTTCGCCCGGTTCGGCGTGCGGGTCACCGTCGTCGAGGCCATGGACCGGCTGGCGGTGTACGAGGAGCCCGAGGCGTCGGCGCTGATCACCGAGGTGCTGACACGCGAGGGCGTCACCGTGCACACCGGACGCCGGGCGGAGCGGGTCGAGGGCATGACGCTGCACCTCGACGACGGCACCACGGTCACCTCGGAGAAGCTGCTGGTCGCCACGGGGCGCACCAGTGACCTGCACCAGCTCGGACTCGACACGGTGGGGCTCGACCCGGCCGCCAGGTCGATCACCGTGGACGGGCACATGCGGGCCGGCGACGGGCTGTGGGCGGTCGGCGACTGCACCGGTCACGGCGCGTTCACCCACCTGGCGATGTACCAGGCGGGCATCGCGATCCGCGACATCCTCGGCCAGGAGGGCCCGCCCGCCGACTACCGGGCGCAGCCCCGGGTCACCTTCACCGATCCCGAGGTCGGGTCGGTCGGCCTGACCGAGGAGGACGCCCGCCACCACGGCATCCACGTGCGCACCGCGTTCACGAAGCTCCCCGAGTCCGCGCGCGGCTGGATCCACAAGGCCGGCAACGACGGGTTCATCAAGCTGGTCGCCGACATGGACCGGGACGTGCTGGTCGGCGCGACCTCGGTGGGACCGACCGGCGGGGAGGTGCTCGGCGCGCTGGCCGTCGCGGTGCACGCGCAGGTGCCGGTGCACATGCTGCGGCACATGATCTACGCGTACCCGACGTTCCACCGGGCGATCGAGGCGGCCGTGCAGCAGCTGGACTGATCCGGCACACTGCCGCCATGCGAAAGATCCTCGTCCGGCTCGGACTCGGCGGCATGGCGGCGGTGCACCTGTGGTGGGGGCTGTGGGCGTACGCCACGCCGGCGCACTTCTTCGCCGTGTTCCCCGGCCTCGGGCACCACTGGACCGCCGCGTACCCGCCGTACAACCAGCATCTGACCGCGGACCTCGGGGCCACCTTCCTGACGCTGGCCGTGCTGCTCGCCGTGCCCGCGGTCCGCTACCGGCGCGGCCTGGCCCGGCTCGCGCTGGCCGGGTCGATCACGTTCAACGCCCTGCACCTGGGCTTCCACACCGTCCACCACGGCACGCTGGCCGGCGTCGACCTCGCCGCCAGCCTGTTCACGCTGGTCGCCGGGCTCGGCGTGCCGCTGGCCCTGTTCCTGCTCGCGCCACCCGACCGGGCAGCCGAGGACCCGGCGGTCTGAACCGGCTGACCGGCGGCCGGACGGCGCCGCCGCCGGGCACCGCGACCGCGCCCTCCCCGCCCCGGCCGTCCGCCGGTCACGGCCTCAGACGGCGTAGGTCAGCAGTACGAAGAGGAAGGGCAGCACCCCGAAGGCCCACGAGATGCCCGCGGTCAGCAGCACCACGTCGTAGAACCTGCGCGGCGCGCTCACGCCGTCCCGGCCGCGCGGCGCGTCGGCCGGGTCCTCGGCGGACGCCGCGGGGCCCGTCCGCGGGAAGAGCCCGCCGAACAGGGCCACCACGGTGAACGCCGGGAGCACGCACACCAGCCAGGCCACGTACGAGCCCTTGATGCCGCCGCCCCGGCCGCTGCCGAAGGTGTCGGGCACCTCCGGGCCGACATGCCAGGCGATCAGCGCGACCAGCGCGCCGTACGCCAGCGCCAGGCCGGAGTTGAACCAGCCCTGCCGGACGGAGCGGCCCGCGCGGCCCGCACGCAGCGAGTGCAGCAGCGCGCCCACCGGCACCGCGACGGCGAGCAGCGAGATCAGGAAGTACCCCGTGGCCTGCCAGCGGCCGTGCGCCTCACGCAGCACGGGGACCTCGTCGGAGAGCACGCCCAGCCAGATGACGCCGCCGACGGTCAGCACGACGGCGAGGATGGTCAGCGCGGCCCGCAGGTCGCTGCTCCGAGCGGAGGGGGGAGGGTTGATCACGGCGGGGATGGTACACACCCATGTCCCGGCCGCCGGCGGCCTTCCGCTCAGGCGAGCTGGGTGGACTGGAGGCGGGCGTAGGTGCCGCGGCGGTCGAGCAGGTCGGCGTGGGTGCCGATCTCCTCGATCCGGCCGTCGCGCATGACCACGATGCGGTCGGCGTTGCGGATGGTGGACAGGCGGTGCGCCACCACGAACACGGTCCGGCCCGCGACCAGGCGCTCCATGGCCTGCTGGATGAGCGCCTCGGAGTGGGTGTCCAGGGCGGAGGTGGCCTCGTCGAGGATCAGCACGCGCGGGTCGCGGATCAGGGCACGGGCGATGGCCAGCCGCTGGCGCTGGCCGCCGGACAGGCGGGCGCCGCGCTCCCCGACCACCGTGTCCAGGCCGTCGGTGAGCTGGTCCACGAAGTCAAGCGCGTTCGCGTCGCACAGGGCCTGGCGCACGCGGTCGAGCGGCACGTCGGCCATGCCGTAGGTGACGTTCTCGCGGATGCTGCCCTCGAACAGGATCGGCTCCTGCGGCACCACCGACACGAACCGCCGGAAGGTGCGCAGGTCGAGGGTCTCCATGTCCCGGCCGTCGAGCAGGATGCGGCCGGAGGTCGGCCGGAGGAAGCCGATGACCAGGTTCAGGATGGTGGACTTGCCCGCGCCGGACGGGCCCACCAGCGCGACCCGCTCGCCGGGCGCCACGTCCAGGGTGAAGTCGCGCACGGCCGCGCCCGCCGCGCCGTCGTACGCGAACCCGACGCCCTCGAACACGACCCCGCCGCGCACCTGCTCGACCTGCCCCTTGCCCGCGTTGACCTCCAGGTCGGGCGCCTGCAGCACCTCACCGGCCGAGCGCACCGACTCCAGGCCCTTGACGATGATCGGGCCCAGGCTCATCAGCGTCATCACCGACGAGGTCAGCGTGCTGAAGAAGGCGCTGAGCATCACCACGTCGCCGGGGCTGATCGGCACCCAGCCGTAGTACGCGACCAGTGCCGACCCGGCCAGGCAGGCCACGCTGAGCACCTGCAGCTGCGTCCAGGCCAGCGCGCCGAACCGGCCGTTGAGCAGGTCGAGCCGCAGCCCGGCGCGCAGCACCCGGTCCAGCGTGCCGTCGACCCGGCGCAGCGCGTCGCGCTCCAGGCCGTGCGCCCGCGTGATCGGGATGAGCGTGGTCATCTCGGCGACCCGCGACGACAGCCGCTCCACCTCGCGGCGGAAGCTCTCGTTGTCCGAGCGCATCCGGTTGCGCAGGCTCATCACCAGGAACGCCGCGGCGGGCACCAGCACGCCGAAGACGGGCAGGAACAGCGGCGCCCGCACCGCGATGATCACCGTGCCGCCCAGCAGCATCATCAGCGCGCCCATGCCGACGTCGCCGGCCTGCTGCACCATCTGCTCGATGTTCTCGACGTCGCGGATCACCTTCGACTGCAGCACCGCCGCGCTGGACCGGGAGTGGTAGCCGATGGACAGCTCCTGCATCCGGCGGCACAGCGCCGAGCGCAGCCGGGTGCCCATGCGCCGCACGGAGCCGCTGTGGCAGCGTACGAACAGGACGTGGAACGGGTAGTTGAGGCTCAGGCAGGCCAGCAGGATGCCGGTGGCCCACCACAGCTGCGCGATCGGCCGGTGCTCCACCACCACGTCGATGACGTTCGCGGTGACCAGGGGCAGCAGCCAGGTCGGGCTGTGCTTGACGGCGAACGCCAGCACGCCCAGCGCGAGCCGGCGGCGGTCCTCCCGCAGCAGGTAGGCGACGGTGCGTACGGGGTGCTCGCCGTGGTAGCGGTGGTCAAGGGGGTGCTGCGCCAGCGCCATGTGCCTACCTGCCTCGCCGGGCGCCCGCGCACGAAGGGGTCCGTCGGCGCGACGCCCTTCGCCTTCGAAGTCCACCGGCGAGCCTAGGCGACCGGCGGGACCGGAGCCAGGGCGGCTGCCGTGCCGGGTCCGGCGCGTCGCGCGGGTGTCCGGGAGAGGTGTCGCGTCCGCCGCGGCACCTCTCCTTTCGACGGTCCGCGTCAGGCGGTGTCAGTACCCGCGGTTCCAGCGGTTGATGTGCCGGGCATAGAAGTAGTTGCCGATGCCGCAGGTGCAGCAGAACAGCCAGAAGTGAACCCAGAGCGACTGCTTGCGGTAAGCGCGTCCGCCGTGCGCCACAGCGGTCGCCGAAGCGACGGCGGAGGCCGTGTTGTTGTTCTGAATGATGATCGTCGGCATCGCCTGGGGCTGGGCCTGCGGCGCCGTCGGCTCAGTGGACTGGGTCAATTCGATTTCCTTCTCGGTATGCGCTAATGGTCAGCGCCGCCACACCGGCGGAGCCGGGAGGAGATTAACTACGAGAAGGCTTTCGAATGAGCCCCGAAGGCTTTTTAGAGCCGTGCGGCCGACGGGAACAAGACCGGTTCAGCAGAAGAAAGAACCATACGGTTGATCTTGACTGGAGGACGACCGATGGGACCCTTCGCCGAGTCCCATCGGTGCGTCTCACCGGCCGCCGCGCGGCTACCGGGTGGAGGCGAGCTCCTGCACGACCGCCAGCGCGCCGTCGACGTGCTTGCCGATGTTGGCCTGCGAGGAGAAGACGTGCCGCACCACGCCCTCGCGGTCGATCACGTAGGTGACCCGGCCGGGCAGGATGCCGAAGGTCGCGGGCACGTCGTACGCCTTGCGCACCGCGCCGCCCTCGTCGGCCAGCAGCGCGAACGGCAGCCGGTACTTCTGCGCGAACGCGGTGTGCGACTCGACCGAGTCGGAGCTGATGCCGATCACCTGCGCGCCCGCGTCGGTGAACACCTCGTAGCTGTCGCGCAGCGAGCACGCCTGCGCGGTGCAGCCGGAGGTGTCGTCCTTCGGGTAGAAGTAGAGCACCACGGTCTGCTTGCCGCGGAAGTCGCTCAGCCGCACCCGCTCGCCGTGCTGCGAGGCCAGCTCGAAGTCCGGCGCCGTGTCGCCGACCTGCGGACCGCGTACCTTTGCCATGTCTGTTCTCCTGTCGCCGCCGTCGGATACGAATCGTATTCGGATCCTCCCGGGGCAACGTACGCCCCGGCCGGATCGTTCCCGGCGGTGCCCCGCGGACTGGCTCAGCTCCGCTTGGCGTAGCCGGCGATCTCGCCGAAGTCGACGAAGATCACGGGCTGGTCCCCGATGACCTCGGCCTCGTGCCCCGGAGCGATGGCGACCAGGTCACCGGCGGTGAAGTCCTGCACGGTCCCGTCGTCGTCCATGGTGACGCGCATCGTGCCGGAGACGCAGTAACCCAGGTGGGCGGTCTGGCAGGTGTCCGTGCCGACGAGCGGCCCGACGTTGGCCGACCAGCGCCAGCCCGGCTCGAACCGGCCCCGGCCGACGGTCCGGCCGGCGACCTGCACCAGATCCATCCGACCCTTGCCCTCGAACTGCCGGGACTCGTCAGGCCGGTCGAAGTTCTTGAGTTCGATGCCGCTCATGGCGCGCTTCCTTTCGGCGTACCCCCGAAATGCCCTTTATCGACCATAAGTCAGGCCGAGCGCGGAGCGCAGGCGATGTGGCCGGACGGACGGCACGGCGGAGGGGCCGGCGCATGGTCGCGCCGGCCCCTCCGGTCCGGTCAGCTACAGGTGACGTTGTTCAGCTTGAAGACGGCCGGGCTGGTGTTGCTCCCGCTGTACGAGCCCTGGAAGCCGAAACTCGTCGTCCCATTCGTGGGCAGGTTGCCGTTGTGCGCGACGTTGCGCGCCGTGACGTTCGCCCCGCTGGCGGTCACCGTGGCGTTCCACGCGTTGGTGATCGTCTGGTTGCCCGGGAAGGTCCAGGTCACCGTCCACGAGCTGAGCGCCGGGCCGCGGTTGGTGATGGTCACCGTGGCCACGAAGCCGTTGCCCCACTGGCTGTCCACCCGGTAGCTCACCGAGCAGGCGCCGCCCGGCTGGCCGGACGGGGACGACGACGGCGAGGCCGACGGGCTGGCCGACGGGCTGCGCGACGGGCTCGGCGAGGCCGACGCCGACGGCGGCGGGCTGGTGACGATGCCGTTCAGCGCCAGCGAGTACGCCAGGTCCGGGACGAACTGCCCCGCGGCCGCGGCGCAGCCGTCCGCCTCACCCGGCGGCTTGATCCAGACGTACGCGTCCACGCTCGACTCGCCGGTGTTCGTGGTCGGCGCCTGGCCGGTGCCCCGGCCCGCCGGGTCGCACCACTCGCTGCCCAGCGGCCCCTTGCCGTTGCGGGAGGTGTCGACCACCTGGCGCAGGTTGCTGTTGCCCAGCGCGCTGATCACGTTGCGGCCGAAGGCGACCTCGTCGGCCGTCCAACGGTAGTTGGACGCGTTGGAGTAGAAGCCCGCCGCGTTGGCCACGCCCGCCGCCTGCAGCCGCGAGGCGGTGTCGGCGGGGCTGTTCCAGGCCGAGTGGCCCGCGTCGAGATACACCTTCACGCTCGGGTTGACCTGCTTGAACCTGGTCACCGCGTAGCTGAGCGCGGAGTTGCGCTCGGCCTTCTCGGTCGACGACAGGCAGGTCTGCAGGGCCAGCGAGTCCGGCTCCAGGATGACCACCGCGGTGCGCGAGCCCAGGCCCGCGGCGAAGCTGTCCACCCAGGTCCGATACGCCGAGATGGTCGGCGCGCCGCCCGCGCTCGCCCCGCCGCAGTCACGGTTGGGCAGCATGTACGGCACCAGCACCGGGATCTGGTTGGCGCTGTTGGCGGCGTTGACGTACGACGTCACCTGTGACTGGATCGTGGACGGCTCGTAGTACGCGAACCACCGCGCCGCCGGCTGGCTGCCGATGCGCTGGCCGATGAGCGAGGCACGGGAGTCGTTGGGATTGGCCGCGAGCCACTGGTTCACGGCGGTCGTCGGGTCGCGGTAGAACGTGCCGGTCAGCGTGCCGGCGGAGGCTTCGGTGGTGGCCAGCAGCACGCCGGCCAGCGCGGTGGCGGCGGTCATCGCGGCGGCGGTGCCCAGCGCGGCAAGGCGGCGGTTCCGGCGGCGCGGCGATGACGTGTGATCGGGGGTCAACGCGTCTCCTAGGGAGTCTGTGCAGGGTCAACGGGCTCACCCGGACTCGTCCACGACAGACGTCACGCCCGGCCACGCCTCGTGCGGTTGTCTGCCCTACGCACGGCGCGGCCCATCCAGCTCCGCGATTCATCATTCCCCGCCGCGCCCACCCCGTCAACGCGAGTAAAGGAAGGGCACCTTCTTAACGCTATTTGTAGAAGAAGGGCACCTTCTTAACGCGGCATCCGCGCAGACCCCGCCAGGCGGCGGCCGAGGGCCCGGCGAGCCGCACCCGGCGAGCCGGCCGCCGGACGGGCGAGCGCCGGTCAGGCCGGCCCGAGCAGCCAGAGGATCAGGGTGAGGGTGCCCATCGACAGCAGGCTCGAAAACAGGATCGCGTTGCGGCTCAGCTCCGTCGACGCACGGAACTCCGAGGCGTACACGAAGGTGTTCTGCGCCGTCGGCAGCCCCGCGACCAGCGTCACCGCCAGCAGCGCCGGGCCGTCCAGGTGCAGCAGGTAGCGCCCGATGAGGTACGCCGCGACCGGCTGCGCCACCACCTTCAGCAGCACCGCCGCGACGACGTCCCGGCCGGGCAGCCGCCACGCCGTGCCCTCGGTCTGGTGCAGCGACATGCCGAGCGCGAACAGCGCCGCGGGCACCGCCGCGCCGCCCAGCAGCTCCAGCGGCCGCAGCAGCCACTCCGGCGGCAGCCAGCCGGCCGCGCTCGCGGTGACCCCGGCCAGGGAACCGAGGATCACGGGCGTACGCAGCGGCAGCATCGCCAGCCGCCGCCAGCGCCCCGCCGCCGCCCCGCTCCCGTTGCTGCCGCCGCGCCGATCGTGCCGGCGCCGCCCGGGCGCCCCCTCGGATGCCGCCCCGCCGTCGCCCCGTCCGCCGCCGCCCGGCCCGCCGTCGTCCCGGCCCTCGTCGCCTACCGCGCCGTCGGCCGGTCCGGCATCGGGCGGGGAGCCGCCGGCCTGGGCGAGCCGGTGCGCCGAGGCGTCGAGCCGGCCGACGATCAGCGGGGTGAGCAGGATGGTCTGGAAGACGAGCACCGCCATGATGAGCGAGGCGTCCTTGAGCACGTACAGCGCGACCGGCACGCCGAGGTTGCCCGCGTTGAGGTAGGCCGCCGCCATCGCCGCGATGACCCGGTCGCCGTCGGGGCCCGGCATCAGCCGCCGCGCGGCGAGGTACACCGCCAGCCCGATGGCCAGCGTGCTGAGCGCGACGGCGGCCAGCGGCCGCAGCGGCAGCTCGCCCAGCGGCACCTTGACCAGCGAGCTGAACAGCACGCACGGGATCGCGATGAGGAAGGTGAAGTTCGCCAGCGCCTGCTGGGTGGCCCGGGTCAGCACCCCGAACCGCATGGTGCCCCAGCCCAGCGCGGTGATCATCCAGATCGGAGCGAACGCGGCGAACACCTGGTCACGCTAGCCCTGACCGTTTGCAGTCCCCGCACGCGGGGTCCCCACCCGCACGGGAGACGTTAAGAAGGGCACCTTCCACCACGCATAGCGTTAAGAAGGTGCCCTTCCTTTCAGAGCTGGGCGCGGAGGTCCTTGCGGAGGATCTTGCCGGACGCGCTCTTCGGGATGGCGTCGACGAAGGTGACGGCGCGGACCCGCTTGTACGGGGCCACCCGCTCGGCGACGAAGTCGAGCACGTCCTGGGCGGTCAGATCGGCGCCGGGCGCGACGGCGACGAACGCGTGCGGGATCTCCTCGCCGTCCGCGTCGTGCCCGGCGACCACGGCCGCGTCGGCGACGCGCGGGTCGCCCAGCAGCACCGCCTCCAGCTCGGCCGGAGGCACCTGGTACCCCTTGTACTTGATCAGCTCCTTGACGCGGTCGACGATGAACCAGTCGCCCTCGTCGTCGACCTGCCCCACGTCGCCGGTGTGCAGCCAGCCGTCGGCGTCGACGGTGGCGTCGGTGTCCGCGCGCCGGCCGAGGTAGCCCTGCATCACCTGTGGGCCCTTGATCCACAGCTCGCCGGGCTGCCCGACGCCGAGGTCCGCGCCGGTGGCCACGTCCACCACCCGGGCCAGCGTGTTCGGGATCAGCGGGCCGACGGTGCCGGGCTTGACCCGGGTGTCGCCGTGCACCTGCGCGTGCGAGACCGGCGACAGCTCGGTCATGCCGTAGCCCTGCTGCACCACGCAGCCGAGGCGGTCGGCGCAGGCCTGGGCGAGGTCGCCGTCGAGCGGGGCCGCGCCGGAGAAGACGACCTTCAGCGCGGAGAGGTCGTACTGCGCCACGAGCGGGTGCTTGGCCAGCGCCAGCACGATCGGCGGGGCGACGAAGGCCCGGTTGACCCGCTGGTCCTGCAGCGCGCCGAGGAACTCGGCCAGGTCGAAGCGCGGCAGCACGACCAGCGTGGCGCCCTTCGACAGGGCCATGTTCATCAGCACGGTCAGCCCGTAGATGTGGAAGAACGGCAGCACCGCCAGCACCCGGTCGGACGGGTCGTACTTGACCACCTCCTGGGTCTGCGCGATGTTCGCGACCAGGTTGCGGTGGGTGAGCATGACGCCCTTGGCCACGCCGGTGGTGCCGGAGGAGTACGGCAGCACCGCCAGCGCCGTGGCCGGGTCGATCGCCACGTCCGGCGCCGGATCGGCGGTGGCCATCAGCTCCTGCACCGAGCGGTGTCCCTCGGCCGTGTCGCAGACGAGGATCTCCTGCACCTGCGCCGCGGCGGCGGTGGCCCGGTCCAGGAACGGCGACACCGTGACCAGGAACTTCGCCCCCGAGTCGCTGAGCTGGGTGGTCAGGTCCTTCGGCGTGGCGAGCGCGTTGACCGTGGTGACGGTGGCGCCGGCGGCCAGCGCCGCGTGGAAGACCACGGGGTAGAGCAGCGTGTTCGGGCTGAACAGCGCCAGCACGTCACCCGGGCGCAGCCCGGCCCCGGCCAGTCCCGCGGCCAGCCGGTCGACCATGTGCGCGAGCTGCGCGTACGTGATGGTCTGTCCGGTGCGCCCGTCCACGAGCGCGGGATGGTCACCGCGCGCCGCCGCCGGCCCGATGACGAGCTGCGGGACGGAGACCTCGGGGATCTCGACGTCGGCCAGGGGACTCGAAAAGGGCATCGTCGCCTCACTCTCGTACGCGGTGCACGGAAAGTCCCGTCATCATCCGTGCACATACCCGCTTCGGCAATACCCCGGCGTCACTCCCCCGGCGCGGCGGGCGGCCGCCATTCCGAGCCCGGCCGCGGCGGGTTCAGCCGCACCGCGGCCACCGCGAGGCCGCCCGCGATCAGCGCCACCACGGTCACCAGCAGCGCCGCGGCGAGCCGGTCGAGCGCGGCGTCGCGCAGCACCACGCCGTCGTCGAGCACCAGCGCCCGGGTCCACCCGGCCACCGCGGCCGCGACCCCGCCGACCAGCAGCAGGACCGCCAGCCGCCACCGGGGCAGCAGCCGCGCCCGCGCCGCCTTCACCGCCAGCAGGAGCAGCGCGCACGCCGCCAGGGCGCCGGACCCGAGGGCGGTCACGGTGATCCACGCGCCGACGGCCGGCCCGGTGCTCGTCGCCGCCAGCGTGCCGGCGGTGGCCGCGGCCCAGGCGGCGAGCCCGGACAGCACGAGCACCGGCAGCGGCACCGTCCGCCGTCCCGCGGTCGCCGCGATCAGGCCCGCCATCAGCACGAAAAGCACGACCACACCGATCGTGTACGCGGTGGCGCGGGTGCGCTGAGCCGCGTCCGGGGTCCAGACCTCCGCCAGCGGCGGCGGCGCGTCCCACTCGCGGTCCGACCACGTGCCCAGGCGCGTCCAGACGCCCTCGGCGTCGCGGCGCAGCAACCCGTCGCGCCCGTTGGCGACCAGCACCACGTGCCCGGTCTCCGTCTCGCGCACCACCAGCCCGAACGACCACAGCGAGCCGACCGGTTCGCTGAGCAGGCCGCCGTCGTACTCGTCGACCAGCGCCTGGTGCTGCCTGCCGCGGATCTCCCACGCGGTGCGCCAGGTCAGGCCGCCGTCCTGGCTGGACTCGACGTGCAGCGCACCGGGCACGACCCGGTAGCAGACCTGGCCCGCGCAGTCCTGCCGGGGCGACTCCGGCAGCGGCGGGTCGCTCGGGTCCGGCTCGTACGCGGTCCAGCTGAGCCCGTCGTCGACGCTGACCGCCCAGCTGCGGGTGCCGTCGAAGTCGATGCCGAGATACACGTCGACGCCGTCCTCGACCAGCAACACCGTCTCCGGCGGTGGGATGGCCGCCGAGGTGGCCGCGGTGGCCAGCAGCGCGACCGGCACCAGCACCGCCCCGCGGACCAGCCGGGCGACGGCGCGGCCCGGTGCCGGACGGCTCCCCGTGCGTCGCCAGGCCCACCAGCCCAGACCCAGCGCGGGCAGCGCGAGCAGGTCGGTGAGGTCGGCGCGGACGACGGACGGTCCGTTCACGACCGACCACGCCTGCGAGGCGAGCTGCGCGCCGTACGCGGACGTCTTCACGAGCGCGAACCCCGCGCCGGTGGCGGCCAGCGCGCCCAGCGCGAGCCCGCGGCCCGGCACGCGCGGCGCGACCAGCGCGATCACGACCGCGAGCAGCGGCGGGAACATCAGCATCCCGGCGACGTCGCTCAGCTTGCCGGTGACCCAGCCCGGCTGCCACGCCTTGAGCAGGTGATCGTTGACCAGCAGCAGGACCAGCCCGGCCACGCTGACCGGGTGGGCGAGCCACCCCAGCGCGCGGCGCAGCGCGTCCCGCGGTTCCCCGTTGTCCATGCCGGACAGGGTCGCATCGCCGGATCACGATCGGGCCTCACGACCGCCTCGACCCCGCACCGGATCACCGTGCCGGCGAGGTCGAAGATCGGCGTTTCTGGTCAGGAACTGCGCTCTGACTGAGGGTTCTGACCGGAGACAGCGCCCGCCGACAAACCCCACCCCCGCTCAGTCCTTCGCGTCGCCCTTGTTGTGCTCGGCGAGGAAGCGCTCCAGCTCGGCGCCGAGCTCCTCGGCGGTGGGCAGCGGCGTGGGCTCGGTCAGCAGGTTGCCGGCGCGGCCGCGGGTGAACGCGTCGTACTGCTCCTCCAGCGCCTTGACCACGGCGGCGGCCTGGTGGTTGTCGACGAGCTGGCGCTCGATCTCCTCGCGCACCCGGTCGCCCGCCTCGCGCAGGTCCTCGGTCGGCAGCAGCAGGCCGGTGGCCCGCGACACCGAGGTCAGCAGCAGCTCGGCGGCCTGCGGGTACTCGCTGTCGGCGAGGTAGTGCGGCACGTGCGCGGCGAAGCCCATCGCGTCGTGGCCCGCCTCGCCGAGGCGGAACTCCAGCAGGTTGGTCATGCTCGCCGGGACCTGCACGTCGGCGATCCACGGCTCGTGCCCGACCACCAGCTCGGGGCGGGTGCCGTGGGCGGTGACCCCGGCCGGGCGGGTGTGCGGCACCGACATCGGGATGGCGTGTACGCCGATGGTGAGCCGCACCTGCAGCCGCTCGATCAGCCCGGTGATCGCGGCCACGAACCGCTCCCACTGGAAGTCCGGCTCCGGCCCGGTGAGCAGCAGGAACGGGGTGTCGTCGTCGTCGCGCAGGGCGTGCAGCTCCAGCTTGGGCTGCTCGTAGGACACCCAGTGGTCGGACGAGAAGTGCATGAGCGGCCGGCGCGACCGGTAGTCGTAGAGCTGGTCGAGGTCGAACTCGGCGACCACGGTCGAGTCGAGGGTGTCGAGCAGGTGCTCGCGGGCCAGCCGGCCGGCGGCTCCGGCGTCGACGAACCCCGAGAGCGCGTGCAGCAGGACCGGCCTGCCCAGCGCGGGCAGCTCGTCGGTCAGCTGGTAGAGCTTCTGTGGGTCGAGCACGTCGTCGCCTCCTGCAGATGGTTCGTCCACCGGAGCCAACAACCGCCACGGGGGGCGCATTCCTCCCCGGGCGAGCGGATACGCCGGGCGCGCAGGCGGGCGCGCCCGGCGTATGTCGGCTCAGGCAGCAACCGTAGCGCCGAGGCGGCGGGCGGCCTCGTGCGCCTCCGGCTCCGCTGCCTCCGCCTCCGGCTCCACCGCCTGCGGCTCCGGCTTGCGGCCGAGCCAACCCAGGCCGAGCAGGGCGAGGCCAGCCAGGGCCCAGGAGGCCAGGACCCAGAGCGGGCCGGCGGCACCGGCGCCGTCGAACCAGGCGACCGAGCGCAGCAGGGTCGCCCCGGCGCCGATGGGCAGCCACTGCCCGAACTCGCCCCACGGCTGCGGCAGCAGCTCGGGTGCGGCGGCGACCGCGCCCAGCGCGTTGCCGACGAGCAGGATCAGCACCACGCCCAGCCCGATGCCGCGCGGGCCGGCGACGGTGGCCAGTCCGTGCACGGCGGCGCTGATGGCGAGCGCGATCAGCGCGACGGCGCCGGCCACCGGCAGCCACTCCCCGCCCACCACGCCGAGCCAACTGTGCAGCACGGTCGCCCCCAAGGCCCCGGCGAGCAGGGCGAAGGTGACCAGGCCGGTGAGCCGGGCCCCGAAGCGCGGCACCACGAAGTAGAGGGCGATCGCGGCCAGCAGCGACGTGATCACCAGCGGGAAGAAGCCCGCCGCGAAGCCGCCGCCGTGCGGGTCGTCCCCGTTCAGCGGGGCGAGGTCCTCGACCGTGACGGGCATGCCGCCGCCCTCGCCGATCCCGGTGGCCAGCGCGCTGAGCAGGCTCGCC
>NZ_JBFAOU010000182.1:0-15479 GCF_040675365.1 Catellatospora sp. NPDC049609
CACGCCGCTCTTCCCATCTGGGACAGAAACCTTCTGCGCATCGGTGCTCCTTGGATCGGGTGTGCCGGGTCGGGGTGTGCCGATCGGCGGGGGGGGGGGGGGGGGGCGGGGGCTTCCGGGCCGCCTCCCCGCTGCGGTCAGGACCCGTAGACGTCGAACTCCCACAGCGAGTAGCCCCACTGGGTGGCCCGCGCCGTGCCGTTGATCCGCACGTACCGGCCGGAGCCGGACACCGTGAGGTCGTCGACGCTGCCGTTGCCGGTGGTGGTGGACGAGATCGTGGTCCAGCTGCTGTTGTCGTTGGAGACCTGAACCTGGTAGGCGCTGGCGTACGCGGTCTCCCAGTTCAGGACCACCCGGCTGACGTTGCGCGTCGCGCCGAGGTCGACCGTGATCCACTGCGGGTCGGCGTAGAGGCTGCTCCACCGGGTGGTGGTGCTGCCGTCGACCGCGTTGGCCGCGACGTTCGCCCCCGCCTCGGTGCTGGACACGGTGACCGGGCGGTTGCGCGACAGCAGCGTCGCGCCGCTGACCGGGGAGCCGTAGACGTTCAGGTCCCAGATCGAGTAGCCGTACTGGGTCAGGCCGCGCTGGGTGCCGTAGACGCGCACGTAGCGGCCGGTGCCGGTGACGGTGAGGTCGTCGACGCCGCCGTCGCCGGTGGCAGTGGAGAAGATCGACGTCCAGGTGCTGTTGTCGTTGGAGACCTCGACCCGGTACGCGCGCCCGAAGGCGGCCTCCCAGTTGATGCGGACGCGGTTGAGCGCGTACTGCGCGCCGAGGTCCACGCTGATCCACTGCGGGTCGGCGTAGAGGCTGCTCCAGCGGGTCGCCGCATTGCCGTCGACCACGTTGGCCGCGACGTTGGCCCCGGCCTCGGTGCTGGACGCGGTCACCGGGCGGCCCTGCGCCCGGTCCTGGCCGCCGCCCGGCGGGGTGGTGCCCACGCCGCTGCCCACGAACGTGTAGCTGTCCACGTCGTAGAGCGCGCCGGTGCCGGAGCCGGTGAACACCAGGTAGAGGTCGTGCGTGCCGTCGTCGGGCTTGGTGACGGGCGCGGTGAGCTCGGTGTAGTTGTCCCAGCCGCCGGTGCTCGGCACCGTGATCCGGGCGACCTCCGGGCCGGTGGTCGAGTCGTACCGGAACGACAGCACGCCGCCCGCGTTGGCCGACGACACGCGCGCCTTGACGCTGGTGATGCCCTTCAGGCTGACCGCGTGGTGGCGGACGGACTCGCCGTTCTGGATGTCGCCGAGGCGCTTGCCGCCCTCGGCCGCGGCCTGGTCGACCACCTTCGGCCCGTTGAGGGTCACGTAGTGCTCGGCCTGCCACTGCTTGGGCCACAGGGTGAGCTGCTGCTCGCCGGTCAGCGGCACGGTGCCGGTCGCGCCGCGGTCGGTGTAGCTGCCGCGGACCACGAAGAACTGCACCGCGTCGAGCCCGGCGTGGATCGGGCCGGTGTTGAAGGTGAACCCGCAGCCGGTGCCCTGGCCCTCCTCGTGCGCGTGCTCCTGGTGGCCGAGCGCCACCCGGACCACCACGTTGCCGCAGGCGATGGCGCCGTCCTGGGCGTCGGTGGCGGCGGCGGTCGCGGTGACGTCGTCGCCCCACCCGTAGATGCCGCCGTTGGGGATGGACCCGACCGTGGTGACCGGCCGGTTGTTGCCGACCACGATGGGGATGACGGTGCTGCCGGAGCGGCCGGTGCCGTCGTTGACGGTCAGCCGGGCGCGCTTGTCGCCGACGGTGGTGTAGGTGTACGACGGGTTGGCCGCGGTCGAGTCGGTGGTGCCGTTGCTGTCGAAGTCCCAGGCGTAGGTCAGCGGGTCGCCGTCGGGGTCGCTGCTGCCCGCGCTGGAGAAGGCCACCGCGAGCGGGGCGAGCCCGTTGTCCCGGTTGGCCGTGGCCACGGCGGTCGGCGAGCGCCCGCCCGCCACGTAGTTGATTTTGTACAGGCCCGCGGCGGCGTCGCCGGAGAAGTACCCGTTGCCGTATTCGAGCAGGTAGAGCGACCCGTCCGGGCCGAACTCCATGTCGATCGGGTGGACCAGCTGCATCCCGGCGACGACCGGCTCGATGACCGTCGGGTTGCCGGTGGCCGCGTTGCCGTTGCCGAACTGCACCTCCTTGATCCAGTTACGGCAGTACTCGGTGATGATCAGCTTGTTGTCGTAGTACTGCGGCCACTTCACGTCCGAGACCAGGTTCGGGTTGTAGTGGTAGACCTCGGCGTGGTTGGGCGAGCCGCAGCCGCCGGGGTTGTCCAGCGCGGGCCAGTCGACGCTGCCGCCGTGCTGCTCCCACACCAGCGCGCCCTTGGTCGCCGGGAGCTGCTGCAGGCCGGTGTTGCGCGGGGAGTTGTTGACCGGGCCGGTGCTGCCGCCGCAGGGGAACCAGCCGCGCGGGGCGTTGGCGGCGAAGTCCCAGTCGTTGTAGGCGACGTTCGGGCCGCCGCAGTAGGGCCAGCCGTAGTTGCCGGGGCCGGAGGCGCGGTTGTACTCGTCGTAGGCGGCCGGGCCCCGGTTGGGGATGGTGGCGCCGGCGTCCGGGCCGACCTCGCCCCAGTAGAGGGTGTTGTTCGCCTGCTTGTCGACCCAGATCCGGTACGGGTTGCGTACCCCCATGATGTAGATCTCGGGGCGGGTGCCCGCGGTGCCCTGGGCGAACAGGTTGCCCGACGGGATGGTGTAGGTCCCGTTGCTCTCCGGGTGGATCCGGTTGATCTTGCCGCGCAGGTCGTTGGTGTTGCCCGAGGTGCGCTGCGCGTCGTACTGCGCGTCGCGGCTGGTGCGCTCGTCGATCGGGGCCATGCCCGCCGAGTCGCCGCCGGAGTTGGTGTTGTCGCCCACCGCGAAGTAGAGGTTGCCGTTGCTGTCCCAGCTCATCGAGCCCGCGGAGTGGCAGCACAGCCGCCGCTCGGTGGGCCACTCGATGAGCTTGGTCTCGCTGGCCGCGTCCAGCACCAGCGTGCTCGCGTTGAAGGTGAACCGGCTGATCCGGTTGACCAGCGGCGTGGCCACCGGCGAGTAGAACAGGTACACCCAGCGGTTGCTCGCGAACTGCGGGTGCAGCGTGATGCCGATCAGGCCGTCCTCGAACCGGGCGTCGAGCTGCAGCGTCAGCGCCACGGTGGTCTGCCCGGTGGCCGGGTTGTACAGGCGCACCTGGCCGCCGCCGGAGCTGGTGCCCCGGTTGATGTAGAGGACCTTGCCGTCGGGCAGCACGGACAGCTCGATCGGCTCGCCCATGGACAGCCCGCCGTCCAGCTTCACCTTCTCGAAGCTGCTGGTCGGGGGCGGTGCGGCGGCCGCCGGAGCGGGGCTCGCGGTGACGCCGACGGCGGTCGCCGTCAAGCTGGCCAGCAGCAGCATGGCCAGGCCCGCCGCGAGGCGGGATCGGGTACTTCGTGGCATGGGACGCTCCGGTCGGTGGGGGTCGGCGGGGATCGGGCGGGCGACCTCGGTGGTGCGCACGGCCCATCGGCCGACCTGCCACCGCGGGCGCGGCGCAGGACGTGGTGCTTCGGCGACGGGTGCGGCCATGACGCGTTCCCTCGGGGTCGGGGACCCGGACGGTGCCCCGGCGCGCCGCCCGGGGAGGCGGTGCGCGGGTGCCGGCCGGGTCACCGGGCCGCCGCGGTGGTGCCGCGGATGCCCGGACGGTCGGTCCGGAGCCGAGTCGCCGAATGCCCGGCTCCGAAGTGGCTGGTGGGGGACCGGGCGGACCCGGCCCCCGCGGGGGTCAGAGCGTGATCATTTCGAACTTCTCCCACGGCCCGACGGCCGTGCGGTTGGCGATGAGCGCGGCCGCGCCGCCGTTCTCGGCCACCACGTACAGGTTGTTGACCGTGGCGCGCAGGCTCACCGTGTTGTCGGAGTTGCGGACCAGCGCGAACGTCTCCCAGGCCCCGGCCGAGGCCCGGTTGGCCAGCAGCGGGTTGGCGCCCGCGTTCTCGGCGCAGACGAACTGGCCGTTGCTGCGGGCGCGCAGCGCGATGTTGCCGCCGCCCCGGTCGACCACCTCGAACTGCTGGGCGGTGCCGACCGTGGTGGCGTTGGCGATCAGCGCCGTGGTGGCGTTGGCCGCCGTGACGTACTGGCCGTTGGCCTGGGCGCGCAGGGTCACGTAACCGGTGGGCTGCGGGGTGCCACCGGTGGTGACGCGCAGCGCGTCCACGATCGCCACGGCCGTGGCCTTGTTGACGATGCGGATGGTGTGCTGCCCGTTGCTCAGGCCCGTCTTGGACCAGACCACGACCTGCGCCTGGCGGGCGCCGGAGACGTACAGGTTGACGTTGGCCTGGAACACCCCGTCGAGGTATACGTCGACGTTGCCCATGTCGCCGTTGCGCTCGGACAGGTACTCGATGCCGGTGCCGGTGAAGGTGTAGCCGGCCGCGGCGTTGACGGTGTTGGTGTGGTGGGTGTCGTCGTTGTAGTCGCCGTAGCCCCGGGCGGTGGTGTGGTACCAGCCCGCGTCGTAGGTCAGGTCGGTGTCGTTGACCAGCCCGCCTCCGCCGCCGGTGCCCAGGCCCAGCGTCGAGGCGGTGTTGCGCAGCGACTTGGCGTGGTTGTTCTGCGTGCCGGTCAGCGTGGTCGCCGCGTAGTTGCCCAGCGGCTTGGCGGTGCGCTCGACCACGTACACCGTGTTCGCGGCGGTGGCGAAGCTGATCTCCGCCGCGCTGGACGTGGTGATGATCGCGTTGTCGCTCGTGCGGCGCACCCGGACCTGCTGGGTGCCCCATGGGTTGACCACCGTGGCGTTCTTGCCGAACTGGCTGCGCAGCCCGACGTACTTGATCTCGCCGGCCTCGCGCTCCGAGCTGACCAGGAAGCCGTCCTTGGCCAGCAGGGTGAACCTGCCGACGAACGACGAGTCGGACGGCACCGCCGGGAACACCCTGATCCTGTCGTTGTAGCTCTGCAGCAGCGACTCGTTCATGGCGACCAGGTGGATGCCGAGGTACTCGAACACCCCGTTGGTGTTGTTGGTCATGCCGTTGGGGTAGTTCTGGTAGCGCTGCAGCATCAGCTTCATGCCGTTGAACGCCTGGTCGCCCAGGCCCAGCCGGGCCGCCTGCGCGTGGTCGTTGGCCCACACGTTGGCGTACGGGTTCGGCCGCACGTTCCAGGTGTTCAGCGCGGTGTTGTAGTCGGGGTGGCCGATGCCGGTGCGGTCGTAGGGCCAGATCAGCTCGGCCGACACGTTCTCACCGTTGCGCACCGGCGACGACGGCGGGTCGTGCGGCAGCCAGGCGTTGTTGCTGACCTGGTACGGCCACAGGTTGTCGACCAGGTTCTGCCAGCCCGCGCGCAGCCCGCTGTCGAGGCCGAGCTGTGTGCTGACCTGGATGGTCAGCGGCGCGAGCAGCCGCACGGCGGCCAGGTCGGTGATCGCGTTGCGCACGTCCCAGTAGGTCTCGTGCGCGTTGCTGTTGACCATCTGGTACTTGCCGTTGATCAGCTGGAACCGGTTCTGGTAGAACCGCAGCGCGTCCTTCAGGTACGGGTACACCGTGTTCTGCAGGTACGCGGTGTCGTTGGTGTACCGGTACTGCAGGTACATGTTGTACGCGGCCTCGGTGCCGGTGGAGTAGATGTCGTTGACGTAGTCGCTGTTGATGGTGCCGCGGGCGTTGCCGTCCCAGCCCATGGTCTCCGGCACCCACAGCGAGTCGGTGCCGTACCTGGTCTGCGTGTACGCCTTCAGCGCCGCGTAGTTGCGGCTGTAGAGCCGGTTGAACACGGCCATCATGTCGGCGTGGTTGGAGGCCAGGAACGAGTTGTAGACGTCGCGCTGGTTCCAGTACCAGTACCCGTTGCTCCACTTGGTCTGGTCGCCGGTCGCCCGGAACACGCCGTTGATGAAGTGCACCGGGTAGTTGCCGAACCCGCCCGCCGCGATCATGTACGTGGACAGGTAGTACACGTTCTCCAGGTAGTCGGCCTCGCCGCCTGCGTTCGAGTACTGCACGAACGACCTGCCCCAGAAGCTGTGCCACCAGTTCCTGTAGTTGGTGAACGTGGTGTGGTACCCCGTGGACTTGGCCGAGGCGAGCTGGTTCTTCGCCTGGGCCACCGAGTCGAGGTTCGGGGAGTTGATCCGGCTGGCCGCGGTGAACCAGATGGTGTAGCTCGACGTCGGGGTGATCGACAGCCGCACCCGGGTGCCGTTGACCACCGACGCGGTGTAGGACGCGCCCTCGACGGTGGCGGCGAAGGTGTAGCCGAAGTTGTTCGGGTCGGCCTGGCCGCGGCTGAACCACGCCGCTGAGGAGTCGCTGCCGGTGGACACGGTGCGCCAGGTGGTCAGGTTGGGCACGTCGGCGCTGTTGGAGACCGAGTTCGGGTCCCACAGGCTCAGCTCCAGGGTCGCGGCCGACACCCCGCCGCGGGTGTCGTCGACGCGGATGCCCATCACCTCGGAGCCGGACGAGCCCATCATGGTGACAGTGCGGTTGCCGTCGTACTTCGTGGTCAGCGTGCCGTCGTAGAGCGACAGCCGCTGCTGGTAGGTGGTGTAGCCCGAGTCAAGGGACGGGCTGGTGTTGAAGTTGAGCATGCCGGCGGCGAACGCCGACTGCTGCGACAGGTCCACGCCGGACACCTGGGCGGTGAGGCCGTTGTTGGACCAGACCATGGCGCCGGTCCTGCCGTTGCCCACGGTCAGGCCGTGCAGCGGGTTGGTGTTGGGGCGGTTGTAGACGATGTCGTTCTTGGACAGGTAACCGGCGTAGTTGACGTTGAGCGCGCCGGTGGAGCTGTTGAACGCGGCGTCGGTCGGCGACGCCAGGGCGGGAGCGGTGGGGACGGCCGCACCCAGGCCCGCGGCGACGAGCGCCGCCAGGGCGAGGCGTACCGACTTGCTGAGGTTCATGGGGGTATGACCTCCGCGAGATGGGGGCAGAGTTTCCGGCCTGTTACCGGACCGTGTATGAAATATCCTATAGGATAGATGAAGATCGTCAGAAAGACATGTCGCTGTATATATGGAAATTGGTGGGCTCAGTGGATATCTGAGCGATCGTGTTCGCCTACGACGACCTGTCCGCCACGAACTCCGCCAGCCCCGCCAGCGCCCGGCGGGAGTCCCCGGCCAGATCCAGGAAGTCCAGCGCGCGCAGGGCCTCCGCCCGCGCCGCCGCGATCCGCTCCTCCACCGCCGCCAGGGCGCCGCACGCGCCCACCACCTCCCGCACCCGGTCGGCCCCCGCCTCGTCCAGGTGCGGATCCCCCACGAGTGCCGACAGCACCGCACGCGATCGCACATCGGCGCGCGCGTACGCCTCCGCGAGCAGTGGCGTCGGCTTGCCCTGGCGCAGGTCGTCCAGGGTGGACTTGCCGGTGCGCGCCGGGTCCCCGAACACCCCCAGGATGTCGTCGCGCAGCTGGAACGCCTCCCCCAGCGGCTCGCCATACGCCGCGAGCCCGTCGAGCACCCGCTCCGGCGCACCGGCGAGGATCGCGCCGATCTGCAGCGGCCGCACCACCGAGTACCGCCCGGTCTTGAGCTGCACCACCCGCGCCGCGCGGGCCGGGGCGGCCGGCCCGAAGTCGGCCATCGCCTGCGCCACGACCTCCAGGTACTCCCCCGCCACCGCCTCGGTGCGCATCACCGCGAACATGCGCCGCGCCCGCGCCAGCCGCGCCGGCTCGGCCGGGCACCCGGCCAGCAGCTCCTCGGCCCACATCGCGCACAGGTCACCGCAGAGCAGCGCGGTGTTGCGGCCGAACGCGCGCGAGTCGCCGCGCCAGCCCTGCCCGGCGTGCGCGGTGGCGAACTCCTCGTGCAGCGACGGGGCGCCCCGGCGGCGGCTGCCCGCGTCGATGATGTCGTCGTGGATCAGCGCGAAGCAGTGGAACAGCTCCAGCGCCGCGCCCGCGGTCACCGCCCGCTGGTCGTCGGCCAGCTCGGCGGGGTCGGCGGTGCCACGCCAAGCCCAGTAGCAGAACGCCGGGCGCAGCCGCTTGCCGCCGCTGAGGATGAACCGGCGCAGGCTGTCCAGCATCGGCCGCAGCTCCGGGTCCGGCCACAGCAGCCGCTGCCCGTCCACGAACCCGGCCAGCTCCGCGTCGATCCGCGCCGCCAGCGGCGTCGGCGCGGGCGCGAGCGTCATGGCGTGGCCCCGGCCAGGCGCAGCAGCAGTGCTTTGACGTCGGTCGCGGCGATCCGGTCGGTCGCCGGGCCGGGGTCGGAGCACAGCAGCACGGGCGCGTCGTCGGGGCCGGGTGGGAGCAGGCCGTGCGAGCCGCGGACGGCGGCGGCGCCCGCGTCGAGGCCGATGACGTTCATGCGGTAGCGCAGGCCGAGCTTCTTGCGGACCAGGGCCTTGGCGGCGCGGGCCTTGGCGGCGCCGGGGCCGGCCGGGTCGAAGAAGAGTTCGGCCGGGTCGTAGCCGGGCTTGCGGTGGATCTCGACGTGGGTGGCGAAGTCGGGCGCGCGGGCGTCGTCGAGCCAGTAGTAGTAGGTGAACCACGCGTCCGGCTCGGACAGCAGCACCAGCTCGCCGCTGCGCGCGTGGTGCAGGCCGTGCCCGGCCTTGCCGGACTCGTCGAGCACCTGCCCGACGCCGGGCAGCTCGGCGCAGATCTTGGCGACGGCGGCGAGGTCGGCGGGGTCACGGACGTACACGTGCGCGACCTGGTGGTCGGCGACGGCGAAGGCACGGGAGGTCCACGGGTCGAGGTACTCCATGCCGTCCTGGGTGTGCACGTGCAGCAGCCCGGCGGCGCGCAGCGCCCGGTTGACGTGCACGGGCCGCGACACCTCGGTGATGCCGTACTCCGACAGCGCGACCAGGGTCGCCCCGCGCGCGGCGGCCGCGTCGAGCAGGGGCGCCAGGGCCTCGTCCAGCTCGGCGGCGGCCGCGGCGGCGCGCGGGTCGGCCGGGCCGAAGCGCTGCAGGTCGTAGTCGAGGTGCGGCACGTACACCAGGGTCAGGTCGGGGTCGCGGGTGGCCATGACGTGCACGGCGGCCTGGGCGATCCAGGCCGAGGAGGCGATGCCCGCGCCGGGGCCCCAGTAGGTGAACAGCGGGAACTCGGGCAGCTCGTCGTGCAGGTCGGCCGGGAACGTGTAGCAGTCGGGGTCCTTGCGGCCGTCCGCGCGGTAGATCGGCCGCGGCGTGATGGTCCAGTCGACGTCCGCGCCCATGGCGTACCACCAGCAGATGTTGGCCACGGTGTAGCCGGGGCGGTCCCTGCGGATGGCGTCCCAGACCCGCTCGCCCTCGATCAGCGCGTGGTGCTGGCGCCACAGCAGGACCTCGCCGAGGTCGCGGAAGTACCAGCCGTTGCCGACGATCCCGTGCTCGGCCGGGGCCGTGCCGGTCAGGAAGGTCGCCTGCACCGAGCAGGTGACCGCCGGGACGACCGGGTCGAGCCGGGCGGTGAACCCGCTCTCGGCCGCGGCCCGCAGCCGGGGCATGTGCGCCAGCAGCCGGGGCGTCAGGCCGACCACGTCCAGCACCACCAGGGGATGCACCCGGTCCATCACTGCACCCCCAGGGCGGCGAACTGGTCGCGGGCGAAGGCCAGCTCGGCGGCGATGCCGTCGGCCAGCCCCGCGTCGTCGGTCGGGCGGGCCGCGGGCGGCAGCACGTCCCAGGTGTACGTCTCGACCTCGAAGTGGTCGCAGTCGGAGTTGGTCAGCAGCGCCGCCAGCCCCTCGCGCAGCACCCCGGAGCTGGTCCGCAGCGGGTCCAGCGCGGCGGCGTGCAGCGGCGCGTGGAAGTGGATGCGCCACGGGCCGGGCGCGTCGGAGGCCAGCGCCTGCGGCAGGTCGTCGAAGCGCTCCCCCGCCGAGCTGCGCGTCTGGTGCAGGAACCGGGGCTCGGCGTACGCCGCCAGCACCTGCCGGGCCGCCTGCGGGTCCTCCACCTCCAGGGCCTGCGACACCTGCACCTTGACCACGGGCACCCCGGCCGACTTCAGCTTCGCGACCGCGTCGGCCGGGTCCTCCCAGCCGCAGGCCAGGTGGGCCAGGTCGACGCAGACGCCGAGGTGCTCGCTGGCCACCGCGGACATCGCCGCCACGGCCTGGTCGGTGGACTCCACCACGCAGCCCGGCTCGGGCTCCAGCGCCACCCGGATCGGGCGCTCGCCGCGGGCCAGCGCGGCCGCCAGCTCGCCGAGCTGCGCGCGGGCCGCGCCGAAGCGCGCCTTGTCCCACGGCTCGCGCCAGGCCAGCGGCAGGGTCGAGATCGAGCCGCGGGCCGCGTCGTCGGGCAGCAGCTCGCCCAGCACCAGCGCGAGGTCGAGGGTGTAGCGCAGCCGCCGGGGATCGGTCCAGTCCGGCAGGTATACCTCGTGCTTGACCACCGGCGCCTGGAAGGCGCGGTACGGGAAGCCGTTGAGCGTCACCGTCTCCAGCCCCCGGACCGACAGCTCGGTGCGCAGCCGGCGGCGCAGCTCCGGCTGCTCGGCCAGGGCGCGGGCGACCGGGGCGGCCAGCCACAGGCCGAGCCCGAGCAGGTCGGCGCCCAGGCGCTCGCGCACCGGCACCGCGAACCTGTCCAGCTGGGACAGCACCCCGTCGAAGTCCTCGGCGGCGTGCACGTTGGTGCAGTAGGCCAGGTGCACGGTGGTGCCGTCGGCGTCACGCAGCCGCATCAGGAACCTCCGCGCAGGATCGAGTTCCCGGCGAAGGTCGCCTCGGCGGCGCTGTCGTCGTCGAGGTCGAGGCGTCCGGACTGGCCGTAGAACTCGACCGGGTTGCGCCACAGCACCCGGTCGACGTCGTCGGCGCTGAACCCGGCGGCCAGCATCGCCTCGCCGGTGCGCAGGGTGAGCAGCGGATCGGACTTGCCCCAGTCGGCGGCGGAGTTGACGAGCACGCGCTCCAGCCCGTACTCGCGCAGGATGGCGACCATCCGCTCGGGCGACATCTTGGTGTCGGGGTAGATGGAGAAGCCCATCCAGCAGCCCGTCCCGGCGACCTCGCCGACCGTCGGCTCGTTGAGGTGGTCCAGCACCACCAGGCCCGGGTCGATGCCGGACTCCTTGACCACGTCGAGGCTGCGCCGGGTGCCGGTGACCTTGTCCCGGTGCGGGGTGTGCACCAGCGCGGGCAGCCCGTGCTCGCGGGCCAGCTGCAGCTGCGCGGCGAAGACCTCGTCCTCCTCCGGCGTCATCGAGTCGTAGCCGGTCTCCCCGACCGCGACCACCCGGTCCTTGGCCAGGTAGCGCGGCAGCAGCGGCAGCACCTCGCGGCAGCGCGGGTCGTTGGCCTCCTTCGGGTTCAGCGCGATGGTGCAGTGGTGGCGGATGCCGTACTGGCTCGCCCGGAAAGGCTCCCAGCCGATCAGCGCGTCGAAGTAGTCGGTGAACGACCCCGGGTTGGTGCGGGGCTGGCCGAGCCAGAAAGCCGGCTCGACCAGCGCTCGCACCCCAGCCGCCGCCATCCGCTCATAGTCGTCGGTGGTGCGCGAGGTCATGTGGATGTGCGGGTCGAAGATGCGCATCAATGCAGCCTCTCCATGAGTTCGACGGCGTCGGCGGGCATGGTGCGGCCGGCGGCGGTGCGCTCGTGGTGCAGCGCGGCGAGCATGCGGCCGAGCTCGGCGTCGGCCCGCTGGTCCAGGCCGGCCACCCCGGACAGCGGCAGGCCCATGAACACGCTCTTGAGCACGCCCTGGCGCCACTCGGCGTCGGGCAGGTCCCGGGCGCCGGGGCCGAGCGCGGCGGCGACCAGCCGGGTGTCGTTGCTGCGCAGCGCGTCGCGGACCAGGTCCGGCGCCGGACAGGCCAGCAGCACGGCCCGCTTCTCGTCGTTGTCGCCGTACCGGTACAGTTCGGCGGCCTCGTCGCGGTCGGGCCCGGCCGCGTGCAGCAGGCGCACCCGGGCGTCCTCGGCGGCGGCCCGGCCGACCCCGCGGCGCGCGGCGGGCAGCAGCGTGGCGATCGCGGCCGGGTCGCTTTCGAGCCGGTCCAGGGCGTCGCCGAGCCACTGCGCGGCGCGCAGGAAGCTCAGCGAGCGCGCGGCGACGTCGGGCGCGGCGTGCGAGTGCCGGGGCAGCTCGACCGCGACCAGCCCGGTGTACCCGGTCTCGGCCAGTGCGCGCAGCACCGGCGGGAAGTCGATCTCGCCCGCGCCGAACTCCAGGTGCTCGTGCACACCCCGGCGCATGTCGTCGATCTGCACGTTCACCAGGTGCGGCCCGGCGAGGCGGACGCAGTCGGCGACGTCGAGGGGCTCGTTGGCGCGGCAGTGGCCGATGTCGAGGGTCAACTTGAGGTGCTCGCCGACCAGCTCGCGCAGCCGCTGCCAGTCCGCGAGCGTCTCGACCAGCATGCCCGGCTCGGGCTCGAAGCCCAGGGCCACGCCGCGTTCGGCCGCGTGGCCGGTGACCTCGGCGCAGCCCTCGGCCAGCAGCTGCCAGGCCACGTCCGGCGACACGTGCGCCGGGCGCACCCCGGCCCAGCAGGACACCGCCTCGGCGCCCAGCTCGGCGGCGATGTCGACCGCCCGCTTGAGGAAGTCCACGCGGCGGTGCGCGTCGTCGTGCAGGAAGGTGGGCGCGTGCTTGCGCCGCGGGTCGAGCAGGTAGCGGGCGCCGGTCTCCACGACCACCGCCAGCTCACGCTCGGCCAGCAGCCGCGCGGTCCGCGCGACCTGGTCCTTGACGTCGGGGGCGTACGGGTCGAGGTGGGCGTGGTCCAGCGTCAGCGCGACGCCGGTGTAGCCGAGCTCGGCGATGACGTCGAGGGCGTCGGCGAGGCGGTGGTTGGCGAACCCGTTGGTGCCGTATCCGAAGCGCAGGGTCATGTGGGGGACACCTTTCTCGCCAGCTTCGCGCCGGCGGGTGCGGCGGTCGCGATCGCCGCGCCGAGCAGCGGCCGGCCGTCGCGGGCGATGAGCGCGCCCTGCAGCGCGGGCAGCGAGGTGATGCCGGCGCCGACCGCGGCGCGCACCCGGGCCGCGTCGGGGTGGCGCAGCACGTCGCGCTGGGCACGGCCGAAGCGCAGCGCGTACCAGGCAGCGAGCAGGACCGGCAGCGGCCCGCCGGTGCGGCCCGCGGCCCGCGTGGCCACGGCGGCGGTCGCGCCCAGGGTCAGCGCGGGCAGCGTCCGGTCGGCGCCGGACACCTCGCGGCGCGACAGCGCGGTCACGGCGTAGGTGTGCGCGGCCACGGCCAGCGCGGGCCGGGCGGCGCGGCGCAGGTCGCCCTCGCTGCCGCCCATGAGCACGTCCAGCCCCCGGCACACCGCCATCCCGGCGGGCCCCGCCGGGCTGTTCTTGAGCTTGATGTCGTACGTCCACACGGCGCCCGCCAGCAGCGCGGCGGTGGCCAGGGTGCGGCGCCCGCCGCTGGCCGCGGCCAGGGCAAGTCCCGCGACGGTGAGGCCGCCCGCGACGGCCAGCGCGGTGTTCGGGCTGATCCGCCCGGACGGGATCGGGCGCTCCGGCCGCTCCTTTGCGTCGAGCTCGCGGTCGGCCCAGTCGTTGGCGGCCATGCCGCCCCAGTAGAGGCAGACCGACGCGGCGGCGACCCCGGCCGTGCGCGCGGACAGGCTGCCCGCCGCGACCGCGCCCGCGACGGCGTCGCCCGGCACCGACAGCGCGGCGGGGGCGCGCACCAGCTGGGCGAGGTCGCGCAGTCTCATCGCGACTCCTCCCCGTCATGGTCCGGTCGGAGGTCGGTGTCCACGTGGTCGGCCGGCACGGGCCAGGCGTGCACCCAGCGGCAGAGCAGCTCCCACTGCTCGGCCAGGCCGTGCGGGACGTCGCCGAGCGGGTCCTTGAAGAAGTACGCCAGCTGCGGCAGCGGCCCGTGCAGGCCCTGCGCGTGGGCGGCGGCGGTGAGCCGGGCCAGGTCGAGCACGAGCGGCGCGGCCAGCGCGGAGTCGCAGCCGTGCCAGGTGAACTCCAGGCGCATCCGGCTGCCCAGGAACCCGCTGAAGGTGATCAGGTCCCAGGCGGTCTTGAGGTCGCCGATGTCCGGCACGTAGTCGATGCGGGTGTGGCCCTCGGGCTCGTAGCCGAGCGTCTCCTTGAGCACCCGCTGCTTGCTGGCGACCTTGGCCGCGTTGGCGTCCGGCTGGGCGAGGGTGGCGCCGTCGCCGCCGCCGAGCAGGTTGGTGCCCGACCAGGAGCGCACCCGCAGGTTGCGCATCGCGAACATGGGCGCGAGCACCGACTTGAGCAGGGTCTCCCCCGTCTTGCCGTCGTGCCCGGCGTACGGCACGCGGTGGTGCGCGGCGAGCTGGTCGAGGGCGGGCAGCCGCGCCCCGGTGGACGGGGTGAAGTCGACGTACCCGCAGCCGGCGGTGAACGCCGCGTACGCGTACCGCGAGCTGGGCGGCAGCACCGGCTCGTGGTGCAGCGCGGCGGCCAGGGCCGCGGCGTCGGCGTGCGCGGGGTGCTCGGTGGCGAGCGGCTCGGTCGAGGACACGTTGACCACGACGACCCGGCCGAGGCCGTGGCGGGCGCGGAAGTCGACCAGGTCGGCGGCGATCCGGGCGACGGTGTCGTGCTGGGTGCGGCCCTCGGGCGCGGCGCGCACCTCCGGCTCGACCGCGGCGAGCTCGTCGGCGACGGCGGCGACCACCGCGGCGGGCAGCACCCCGGCGGCGACGAGGGACTGGGCCTTCTTGACCAGCCCGACGCAGGAGACGTCGTGGCCGCCGAAGACCAGATCGGACAGGGCGGGCAGCGCCGGGTGGCGCAGCGCGGGCAGCTCGGTGACACACCCGACCGGCTCGGCGAGGGAGGCCCGGATCGCCAGCGCACCCACCATGCTGGTCACCGCGACGGAGCCGCGTGCGCCGACGAGCCATATACCAGTACGCACAGGACCTCCTGTAACGCGTTCGTGGCGGCCATATTAAATCCACATCAGCAAAAGTTTCTAGATAGCGATGCATACTTTTTTCTGATCTAGCAAAAGTTCGGCCGCTGTTGACAAATCGGAGGGTCGTCACGGCGGAAGGGGCTTCCCCCGGAACCACCGTTCCTATAGGATTCGATGTCGATAGATATCGGATCCGTGTTCGGCGACCGGCTCCGGTTCGCGGGTGACCACCGCGAACGCCGTCACCGGGCGTGCCCGCGCCCCGGTGGGTGTCCTGTCCGGCCGCCGCCTCGCCCCGTGGCTCCCGCCCGCGCGAACGGCCGTCCGGAAGGCGCCGCCGCGGTGTCCGCCGGTGCCGGCCCGCTCACCGCGCTAACCTCAGGCAAGGAGCGAGCCACATGCGAAAACGCGTACTTTCCCTGGTCGCCGGCCTGGCCACGGTGCTGGCCACGACCCTGTTCGCGCCGGCCCCGGCCTCGGCCGCGCCGCTGACGAAGGTGCTGGTCTTCTCCAAGACGGCCGGCTTCCGCCACTCGTCCATCCCGCACGGCGTAACCGCAATACAGCAACTCGGAGCCGCCAACGGCTTCACCGTCACCGCGACCGAGGACGCCAACCAGTTCACCACCGCCAACCTCGCCCAGTACCAGGCCGTCATCTGGCTGTCCACCACCGGTGACGTGCTCAA
>NZ_JBFAOU010000183.1:0-15458 GCF_040675365.1 Catellatospora sp. NPDC049609
CTCGCCACTTGGACCGGCGCCTGCCCCACCTGCCGACGAAAGATCAGAACCGTCCGCCACAAACGCCGACCACCGACCTAACAAAGCACTACTAGACGCCGTCGTGGCGTTCCAGGCGCAGCCGCTCGTCGCGGCTGATGTGCCCGGTCGCCTCCTGCGCCTTGGCGAGGTCCTTGGCCTTCTCCCGGGCCTCCTGCTCGTCGGCGGCCGACACCCGGGCGCGGCCCTCCTGCTCCCAGCGCTGGTTGTGGGTGACCCGGCCGGCGACCTCTTCGGCCTTGCCCACCACGCGCTGGGACATGTTGTGCAGCTTCTCGTCGAATCCCATCGTCGACCGCCTTACTCAGCCCACACCCCCACCAGCGCGGGACCCGGACACCTCGATTGTCGCGCGGCCGGGGCCGGTGCGTCAGCGTTCGGCCGCACGCCGGGTGCCGGTGTAGTACTCGAACAGCATCGCCGACGCCCCCACGATGCACCCGATGATCCCGACAGCGATCAGCCACCACATCCAGAACACCAGCCCCAGCGAGGCGAGCGTGGCGGCCACGGCGATGCCGAACGGCCAGTAGCTGCCGGGGCTGAAGAAGCCGATCTCGCCCGCGCCCTCTTCGATCTCGGCGTCGTGGCGGTCCTCCGGGCGCGGCTCCAGGCGGCGCGACACGAACCAGAAGTAGCCGCCGCACATCAGGCAGAGCAGGCCGCTGAGGGTCAGCGCGGTGGTGCCGATCCAGTCGTAGCGCGACAGCGCCGCCCCGGACCAGAACCAGTACACGATCGCCACGACGAACAGGAACGCCGACACCCCGAGGAAGAGCCGGTACTCGGTCTTCATCACTGCCCCCTGAACGGCGAAAAGGCGGGTGCGGGGGGCGAGTGCAAACTAGCACCGCCCCGACCGCGCCCGCCCGGGTTTGCGCCGGTCGGCGTGTCAGCCGACGCTCTCCTCCACCTTGTCGTGCGCGTGGCTGAGCTGGCGGCGCAGCGACGCGACGGCCTCGTCCACGGGGTGCCCGCGCAGCAGCTCGGCCACGGCGAACCCGGCCAGCACGCCCACCCCGGCCGCCGCGGCCACCCAGCCCCAGCGGATCGGGGCCGGCTTGCCCGCCAGCATGTCCAGCGCGAGCGAGGACCGGCGACGGGCCTCGACTCCGGTGTCGGAGAGCGCGTCACGCACGGTGCCCGCCCTCTCCTTCGCCCGCTCGGCTGCCACGTCACGGGTGTTGCCGAGCCCCTTCATGAACTCATGCCAGGTCGTGCTCGCCAGGCCGTTGTCACGGGTACGGAACATGGTCATCTCCTGACGTCAGACGTCGTGCGACAGCGAGTCGATACCCCGCCCCGCGCCCTGCGAAACGGGCATTCGCGCAGGTGTGACCGCATCGAGCTGATAAACGCTGTACGCCTGGCGGATCACCGGGTGCGCCACGTTGCGCACGCGCACCCCGCCCGGGGTGATGCCCCGCTCCACGCCGGCGTGGGCGTGGCCGTGCACCGCGAGCGCGGTCGGCGCGGCGTCGATGGCCTGGCCGAGCAGGTACGACCCGAGGAACGGGTAGATCTCCAGCGGCTCGCCCTGCAGGGTGTCCGGCACCGGGGCGTAGTGGGTCATGGCCACCAGCACGTCGCAGTCCAGCGAGAGCAGGGCGGCCTGCAGCCGGGTCGCGGCGCGTTCGGTCGTACGCACGAAATCCTTGATCTCGGTCTCGCCGAACATGCTGGCGCACCGGCCCGCGAACCCGCCGCCGAAGCCCTTCACGCCCGCGACGCCGAGCTTGGTGTCGCGGCAGCTGATGGTGATGCCGTCGCCCTCCAGCACGGTGATGCCGCCCGAGGCGAGCACCTTGGTCACCTCGCGGGCCTGGTCGCTGTGGTGGTCGTGGTTGCCCAGCACGGCGACCACCGGCACGGGCAGGTCGCCGAACTCGCGCGCCACGCACTCGGCCTCCGCCACGGTGCCGTGCCGGGTCAGGTCGCCCGCCAGCAGCAGCACGTCGGCGACCTCCCCGAGCTGTTCCAGGGAGGGCCGGTAGCGGCCGAGGACGTCGACGTCCATGTGCACGTCACCGACCGCGGCCACCCGGATCACGAGATCACCTCGGCCTCGGGCGGCGCACCCACCGTGGTCACCACGATGTCGTTCTGGATCCGCCGGTCCGGGAACTCCCCGGCCACCCGCGCCACGATCGCGTCGCGGCGGGCCGGGCTCTCCACCTGCCCGCGCACCAGCACCGTGCCGTCCCGCCGGATCACCTCGATGCCCTGCTCGCAGATGGTCCCGTCCTCGGTCAGCATGCGGTGCACCGCCGCGTCGGCGTACTCGTCAGAGATCCTGGGCTCGCTCACCACGCCCCCGTCCTGTCCGCTCCGGCAGGCACGCTCGCCTGCTGCTTGTCCTCCGGCGAAGGCTGCTCGTGCCCCGGCTCCGGGGGGATGATCTCCAGCAGGCTGAGCAGGTAGAGGCAGGCCTTGGCGTACACCGAGTGCTCGGTGTCGCGGCGCACCTGGTCCCAGTCGATCTGCTCTCGCAGCGAGCGCGCCACCGGCAGCGCCCGGGCGAAGTCGCAGTGGTGCTGCGAGAACGCCAGCAGCTTGTGCTCCATCAGCATGGTCGCCGACAGCACGGGAATGTGCAGCGCGCCGACCGGGACGATCGAACTCTCCGCCAGCACCTCCTCGGTGACCTGGCGCTGCACCGGCCGGAAGATCAGGTCGACGAGGCGGTCCTCGTCGTACACCTTGACCAGCCAGTCCTCGGGCGGGCGCTCGGTTCGGAAGCCCTCCTCCGCGTACGCCTGCAGCGTCCGCTCCACATCCTCTTCGCGGATCATGAAGTCCACGTCATGCTCACTGGAGGTCCCACCGCGCGCATAGACGGCGAATCCGCCCGCCAGGGCGAACGGCACCTCGGCGCGGCGCAGCACGCTGGCGGCGCGTTTCATCGTCTCCAGGAGCTCTGCACTGATCTCGCTGAGCATGGGGTCGCTATACCCGACAGGCATTCGTCTCACACCTGCCCCCGAAGCGGAAGGAAGGGCACCTTCTCCACGGTATACGGATGGCGCGGGCACCTTCTCGGCTTCCGCGCGGCATGGCATTCCTCGGCGGCGGCCGGGCGCGATCCGGCCGGCGTCGTCCCCCCGGCCCGGTGCCGGACCCTCGCGCTCGGGCCCGGTGTCGGACCCTCATGCTTGACTGCCCGGATGGCCGCCGAGATCCCGACGCTGTCCTTCGCCTCCGCCGACGAGTTCGAGCAGTGGCTCGCCGCGCAGCCCGCAGGCAGCCCCGGCGTGTGGCTCAAGCTGGCGAGGAAGCTGCCCGGCGTCGTCGCGCTCGACTACCCGCAGGCGCTGGACGTGGCGCTGTGCCACGGCTGGATCGACGGGCAGAAGACCGGCCTCGACGGCACCCACTGGCTGCAGAAGTTCACCCCGCGCCGGGCGCGCAGCCGCTGGTCGAAGGTCAACCGGGAGAAGGTGGCCGCGCTGATCGAGCAGGGCCGGATGCGCCCCGCCGGCCTGGCCGAGATCGAGCGGGCCAAGGCCGACGGGCGCTGGGAGGCGGCATACGACGGCATGCGGACCGCCGAGGTGCCCGCCGACCTGGCCGAGGCGCTCGCCGCGCACCCGGACGCGGCGCGGTTCTTCGACACCGTCAGCCGGAGCAACCGGTACGCGATCCTGCACCGGGTGCACGAGGCCAAGCGCCCCGAGACCCGTGCCCGCCGGATCGCCCGGTTCGTCGCCATGCTCGCCGAAGGCAGGACCCTCCATCCGTGACGGCGGTGTCGCCGGCCACGGCATGTCCGGCCCGGCCGCCGGTAGCATGGCGATCATGGCAAAGGTAAGGGTCGAGCGCACCGACGACGGTTTCATCGCCACCAACGAGCGCGGCGCCGCGGTCGCCGTGGGCAGCTCCGATCAGGAGGGCGTCTTCTCCCCCGTCGAGCTGCTGCTGGTGGCCCTCGGCGGCTGCGAGATCGTCACCATCGAGCCGCTGACCGCCAAGCGCGGCCACCGCCTGGTCAAGCTCGCGGTCACCGTCGACGCCGAGAAGGTCGCCCCCACGAAGCTCGGCCCCATCACCGCCACCTACGAGATCGAACTACCCCCCGGCGACGACAAGGCCTACGAGGTCTTCGCCGCCGTGGCCCACCGCGTCCACGAGAACCACTGCACCGTAGGCCGCGCCCTCCGCGACGGCACCGAAACCCACCAGGTCCTCCCCCACCCCTGACCCCGCCGAGGGGCGAAGGGGGCGATCTTGCACGTACTGTGCCGACGACACACCCGAAACGGGCAAAAGGGCAACAGTTCGCGCAAGATCGTCATGATCTTGGAGTGGCGGACCCGCCCGGACGTTGAGAAGGGCACCTTCTACCACGCATAGCGTTAAGAAGGTGCCCTTCCTTTCGTCAGGCGACGGTGCAGGGGGTGGTGTTGAGGGTGAACAGGGTCGGGGCGGAGTTGGTGCCGGAGTAGGTGCCCTGGAAGCCGAACTGGGCATTGCCGTTCGGGGCGATGGTGCCGTTCCAGCCGACGTCGCGGGCGGTGACCGCCGCGCCGGACTGGGTGACGGTGGCGTTCCAGGCGTTGCTGACCTGCTGGTTGCCGCTGAAGGTCCAGGTCAGCGTCCAGCCGTTGACGGTCGTCGTGCCCAGGTTGTGGATGGTGACGTTGGCGGTGAAGCCGTTGCCCCAGGTGTTGGGCACCCAGTCGACCCGGCAGGTGCCGCCGACGCCGCCGGTCGTGTTCACCACGACCGTGTTGGAGTTGCCGGAGACGTTCCCGGCGGCGTCACGGGCCCGGACGTAGAAGCGGTACGTGCCCGACGCCGACAGGCCGCTCGCCGCGTAGATGCTGCCCGTGGCCGTGCCGACCTGGGTGAACGTCCCGCCGCTCGGGCCGGGGGCACGGAAGACGTCGTACCCGGTGACGCCGACGTCGTCGGTGGACGCCGTCCAGGACAGCGTCGCCGAGGACGAGGTCACGTCGGACGCGGACAGGTTCGCCGGGGTGGTGGGCGGCTGGCCGTCCCCGCCGGAGGGCGTGGTGACCGCGACGGTGCCCGAGCGGGTGGAGCGGTTGCCGGCGGCGTCCTTGGCGTACACCGCGAAGGTGTACGCCGTCGCGGCGGTGAGCCCGGTCAGCGTGGCCGTGGCGGCCGCCGGCGAGGCGAGCACCGTCTCGGTGGTGCCCTGCACCCGGACCACGTCGTACCCGGTGACGCCGACGTTGTCGGTGGACGCCGTCCAGGACAGCGAGGCCGCGGACGCGGTCACATTCGACGCGGTCGGCGTGCCGGGCACGCTCGGCGGCGTGGTGTCGGCCGGGGCGCCGTAGGACAGGCCGAAGCCGTACGCGAACAGCGGCGTCTTGCCGTCGCCGTCGTTGATCGGCTGCTGGCTCGCGCTGCTCATCCACGTCATGGGCAGCTTGCCGGTGGGCTGCGTGACGCCGAACAGCACGTCGGCGACGCCCTGCCCCTCGGTGCCGGGCAGCCACGCGGCGACCAGCCCGTGCCAGTTGCCCAGCTGCGACGCGATGTCCAGCGGGCGGCCGGAGACGAGCACGACCACCACCGGCACGCCGGAGTTGCGCAGCGTGGTGAGCGTGTTCAGGTCCGTGCTGTCCAGGCCCAGGCCGCTGGGGCGGTCGCCCTGGCCCTCGGCGTACGGCTGCTCGCCGACGACCGCGATGGCGACCCGGTACGAGCTGTCGATGCCGCTGCCGCCGGAGCTGTAGGTGACGGTCGCGCCCGAGCCGACGGTGTTGCGGATGCCCTGCAGGATCGTGGTGCCGGGCGTGGTGTTGCCGGAGGCGCCCTGCCAGGAGACGGTCCAGCCGCCGCTCTGCAGGCCGATGTTGTCGGCGTGCCGCCCGGCGACGAAGATCTTGCCGCCGCCGGCCGGGATCGGCAGCACGTTGCCGGAGTTCTTCAGCACGACCTGCGACTTCGCGACGGCCTGGCGGGCCAGCGCCCGGTGTGCCGGGCCGCCGAAGCCGGCCAGGAACGACCGGTCGGCCAGCGGCCGCTCGAACAGGCCCAGCTCGAACTTCTTGGTGAGGACACGGCGCACCGCGTCGTCGACGCGCGCGGTGCTCACCCGGCCCGCGTCGACCTCGGCCCGCAGCAGGCTGAGGAAGCTCCTCCAGGCCGTGGGCACCATGACCATGTCGATGCCCGCGTTGACCGCGCTGCGCACGTCGGTGGCGCTCATGCCGGTGGCGCCGTCGATCTGGTCGATGCCGTTCCAGTCGGACACGACGATGCCGGAGAAACCCAGCTCGCCCTTGAGCACGGTGGTGATCAGGTACTGGTTGCCGTGCAGCTTCGCGCCGTTCCAGCTGCTGTACGAGATCATCACCGAGCCGACGCCGCGCTGGATCGCGGCCTGGAACGGCGGCAGGTGGAGCGCGCGCAGCTCGGCCTCGGACAGCTGGGTGTTGCCCTGGTCGGTGCCGTTGGTGGTGCCGCCGTCGCCGAGGTAGTGCTTGGCGGTGGCCAGCACCGACGCGGTGCCGCCGAGCGAGCTGCCCTGCAGGCCGGTGACGATGGTGGCCATCGAGCTCACCAGCTCGGGCTTCTCGCCGAAGGACTCGTAGGTGCGGCCCCAGCGGTCGTTACGGGCCACGCACAGGCACGGCGCGAAGTCCCAGTCCACGCCGGTGGCGGTGACCTCCTCCGCGACGGCCCGGCCGATCTGCTCGACCAGGGCCGGGTCGCGCGTCGCACCGAGGCCGATGTTGTGCGGGAAGATCGTCGCGCCGACGACGTTGTTGTGGCCGTGCACGGCGTCCGCGCCGTACAGCAGCGGGATGCCCAGCGGCGTGGCCCGCGCGGCGTTCTGGAAGCCGTCGGTCATGTCCGCCCACGAGGTGGCGTTGTTGGACGAGGGCGCGGAGCCGCCGCCGGACAGCACCGAGCCCAGCCGGTACTGCGTGATCTCGGCCTTGCTGACCGACGCGCGCTCGGCCTGGGTCATCTGGCCGAGCTTCTCGTCGAGCGTCATGCGCGACATCAGGTCGGCGACGCGGGTGGCGACCGGCAGGGCCGGGTCCTGATAGGGGTACGCGGCGGCGCCCGCGGGCGGCGCGACGGCGAGGGTGGCGAGCAGCGTGCCGGTGAGCACGCTCAGGCGCAGGAGTTTCATGGTCCCTTCCTGTTCCGGTGCGGAGACAGGCGGGACGCCGGTGGGGACCGGGCCCGCCGTGACGTGTCGCCCCGCGGAACGCGGCAGCCGGACGGCTCCCCGTGCCGGCCGCGGCCTTGATCGGTGGCCGCGACGACGGGCGACGGTGCGCTCGGCGGTGCCCGGTCTCGCCAGTGGGAGCGCTCCCGCGCCGAGCTTACGGGACATTCACATCCTTGAGAAGACCGGGACACGGGGGTACGCGGCGGGCGCCGGCTTGCACCGGATTCCGCCGGTACGGGCTCGGACGCCGTGGCACGATGCGGTGAGGGAGGCGTGCGGCAGCGCGCCCGCCGGCCCCCGCGGGAGGGGATGAGGATGATGCTCTCCGGCAAACGCGCGACGGTGTTCGCCGCCGACGAGAAGCTCGGCGAGACCGTGGCCCGCCACCTGGCCCGGCAGGGCGCCGAGGTCTGGGTCAGCGGGCTGGACACCGAGGCCGTCGAGGCGCTGGCCGAGAAGATCAGGGCCGACGGCGGCGAGGCGCACCCGGCCACGGTCGACCCCACCGACCCCTACCACGTACGCGAGTACGTCAACGCGGTCGCCGCCAAGGGGCCCCTGGACGCGAGCTTCAACGGCTTCGAGGTGCCCGCGCACCGGGCCGGGGTGGGCGTGCCCTACCGCGAGCTGGACCCGTCGGCGCTGACCGAGGTGCTGGGCGAGGTGGTGGGCGCGCAGTTCCTGACCGCGCGCGAGGCGGCCCGGGTGATGGCACCGGCGGGACGCGGCTCGATCGTCACGATCGCCTCGACCAACGGCCGCAGCGGCCGCCCGCACACCGGCGCCCTGGGCGCGGTCGCGGGCGCGCTGGAGGCCCTGGCCCGCAGCATGGCCAGCGAGTACGGCCCGAGCGGCATCCGGGTCAACCACGTGCGCGCCACCCGCCTGGGCAGCGGGCCGATGTACCACGCGAACGCGCTGGGCAGGCCGGTGACCGTGGACGAGGTGGCCGCGACGGTGGCGTGGCTGTGCGCCGAGGCGTCCGGTGCCGTCACCGGGCAGATCATCGAGGTCAGCGGGGGCGAGCAGGGGCTCAGCGAGAGCGTCGCCCACCGCGGGCACGGGAGGGAGCGGCATGTCGAACTCGATCTACCATGACGAGTACAGCACCATCAGCCACGACGGCGGCGTCGGCCTGCTGGAGCTCACCTGGTCCCCGGCGACCGACCACATCAGCGACGCCGACTTCAAGGCGCTGATGGCGCGGTTCGCGCAGACCGCCGAGCAGGTGCCGACCCGCTATGTCGTGGTCGACGCGCGCGACCTGCACCACCGCCCGGACGCAGACTTCGACGGCTGGTACGACGAGAACGTCACCCCCTGCTACAACCGGGCGGGCGTGGCGAAGCTGGCGTACCTGATGCGCCCCGCCGAGGCCGCCGAGGCCGAACCGGCGCCGGAGGGCCCGGCGAAGTTCCCCACCGCGTACTTCGACTCGATGCAGTCGGTGGAGGACTGGCTGCGCACCGGCTGAGCATTCCGCGCGGGACTGCAAGGACACCCTGATCAAGGTCGCGCGGGCGTGGCGGCGGGTGCTCCACGCGGCCGCACCCGGCGCCGACCGGCTCGTCCCGGTGGACGGCGTCATGATCCAGCGCGCGGGCAGCCGCTACCTGCGGATCTCCGATACGGACCCGTGGCCGGCGGGTCGGGCCGTGTCCCACTCCGTCGATGGCTTCACCTGGCGGGCGCTGCACCTGCCGTAGCCGCTCCGCCCACGATCAAGGCTCCGTTCGTGCCGCTCACCCGGCATGGACGGAGCCTTGGTCAGGTCTGGGGCGAAGCGCACCCTAGCAGAGGGCGATCACCACTTCCAGACCTTTCGTTCATACCACCTCCCAGCTAAGAATTAGTGCGAACCGGACATACCGGCGGGAAGCCTCCCGCCGGTTCGTACTACCAGAGGTGGGTGATGGTGGTGTCTGTGGATTCCTCCGCGGAAGTCGAGAGTGGACAGGCACAGTCGAGTCTGGCTGTGGCGGCGGCCCGCAACCTGGCCACGACGACGAAGTCGGCGCCGCAGATGCAGGAGATCTCCTCCCGGTGGCTGCTGCGCATGCTGCCGTGGGTGCAGGTCAAGGGCGGCACGTTCCGGGTCAACCGGCGGCTGAGCTACGCCGTCGGCGACGGCCGGGTCAGCTTCACCTCGATCGGCTCGGCGGTGAAGGTGGTGCCGCCGGAGCTGTGCGAGCTGCCACTGCTGCGCGGCTTCGAGGACCTGCAGGTGCTGGGCACGCTCGCGGACCGGTTCACCCAGTCCGAGTACTCCCCCGGCGACGTCATCGTCGAGGCGGGCCGCCCGGCCGACCAGGTGCACCTGCTCGCCCACGGCAAGGTCAACAGGCTGGGCACCGGCAAGTACGGCGACAAGATCGTGCTCGGCGTGCTGGCCGACGGGGAGTACTTCGGCGACCAGGCGCTGACCCGGCTCGGCACCACCTGGGACGTCACCGTCAAGGCCGTGACCAGCTGCATCGTGCTGTCGCTGTCCCGCGCCGCGTTCGACGAGGTGCTGCAGCAGTCCGACGCGCTGCGCGAGCACGTACGCCGGCTGCAGGCCAACCCGGTCCCGGCGCAGAACAAGCACGGCGAGGCGGCGATCGAGATCTCCGCCGGCCACGTCGGCGAGGCGCAGCTGCCCGGCACGTTCGTCGACTACGAGCTGACCCCCCGGGAGTACGAGCTCAGCGTCGCGCAGACCGTGCTCCAGGTGCACACCCGCGTCGCCGACCTCTACAACGAGCCGATGAACCAGATCGAGGAGCAGCTGCGGCTGACCATCGAGGCGCTCAAGGAACGCCAGGAGCACGAGCTGGTCAACAACCGGGAGTTCGGCCTGCTGCACAACGCCGACCTCAAGCAGCGCATCCACACCCGCACCGGCCCGCCCACCCCCGACGACCTGGACGAGCTGCTCTGCCGGCGGCGCAGCTCGCACGTGTTCCTCGCCCACCCGCAGGCCATCGCCGCCTTCGGCCGCGAGTGCACCCGGCGCGGCATCTACCCGCAGGGCGCCGAGATCAACGGGCACACCGTGCCCGCCTGGCGGGGCGTGCCGCTGCTGCCCTGCAACAAGATCCCGGTCACCCCGAACCGCACCACGTCGATCATCGTGATGCGGCTCGGCCTGGAGGAGCAGGGCGTCGTCGGCCTGCACCAGACCGGCCTGCCCGACGAATACCAGCCGAGCCTGTCCGTCCGGTTCATGGGCATCAACGACAAGGCCGTCATGTCGTACCTGGTCAGCGCCTACTACTCGGCCGCGGTGCTGGTCCCCGACGCGCTCGGGGTGCTGGAGAACGTGGAGCTCGGCCACTAGGTCCGCGCCCGGGGGCACCTTGCCGGCGTGTGCGCACGTTGGACAAGGTGCCCCCGCATCAACTCGCAGGCCCTACGGGAGAGGTGGTTCGACGATGAGCACCGTAGAGATGGCACGCGGCCAGTCCGCACGCGACGTGCTGGCATGGAGCCGCACGCTGGTCGACCCGGCGATGAGAGCCGCGATCGGCACCCTGCGACCCTCGATGAGGCGCATCGCGGGATACCACTTCGGCTGGTGGGACGCCGACGGCGCACCCGCGGCCGGCGACGGCGGCAAGGCGATCAGACCCGCGCTGGTGCTGGTGTCCGCCGAGGCGGTCGGCGGCGACGCGGCCAAGGCCGTGCCCGCGGCGGTGGCCGTGGAGCTGATCCACAACTTCTCGCTGCTGCACGACGACATCATGGACGGCGACGTCACCCGCCGACATCGCCCCACCGCGTGGAGTGTGTTCGGCCAGGCGCCCGCCATCCTCGCCGGCGACGCGCTGCTCTCGCTCGGCTTCGACGTGCTCGCCGCCTGCGGCCACGCCGCCGTGCCGGAGGCGGGACGCCGGCTCAACGAGGCCGTGCAGGAGCTCATCGACGGCCAGAGCGCCGACCTGGAGTTCGAGGAGCGCGACGACGTACGCCTGACCGAGTGCCTGTCCATGGCCGAGGCGAAGACGGCGGCCCTGCTCGGCGGCGCGTGCGGGCTCGGCGCGCTGCTCGGCGGCGGCTCGGCGGAGCAGATCGCGGCGCTGACCGAGTTCGGGCGGCGGGTGGGCCTGGCCTTCCAGTTCGTCGACGACCTGCTCGGCATCTGGGGCGACCCGGCGGTCACCGGCAAGCCGGTCCACTCCGATCTGGCCAGCCGGAAGAAGTCGCTGCCGGTGATCGCCGCGCTGACCTCCGGCACCCCCGCCGGGCTGGAACTGGCCGCGCTCTACCGCAGGCAGGGCCCGCTCAGCGGGGCGGAGCTGGCCCACGCGGCGGACCTGGTGGACGCCGCGGGCGCCCGCGCCTGGGCCCGCGCCCGTGCCGACGCGCTGCTCACCCAGGCACTGCGCCGCCTGCACGCCGCCGACCTGGCCCTCGTCCCCGCAGCCCAGCTGCACGCGCTGGCCCGGATGGCCACCCACCGCCAGCACTGACCCCTGCTCCCCCGCCCGGCCCCGTCCCCCGGCCCCGTCCCCGTTCCAGCTTTGCATTGACGTTGGCCTATCTGAATGACTTCGATCTCGTTTTCTTCATCCAGATAGGCCAACGTCGATTGAAAAACGGGGGCGGGCACGCGTCGGGGCGGGGCGGGGGTCAGGCGAGGAGGGTGGCGAGCTTGGTGACGGTGTTCCAGTTGCGCAGGGTGGCGACCTCGACGCCGAGCCGCTTCTGGATGAGGTGCTGGCTCAGGCGGGAGGAGTGGGAGCCCGCGGGCAGCCACAGGTGCACCTCGCGCTCCCCCGCCGCGATCAGCTCGCCGGGCTTGGCCAGCGGCTCGATCTCGGCCAGCTTCGCCGGGTCGACGGCGGCCGACAGGAAGACCACGAAGTGCCGTGAGCCGTTGTCGGCGTGCTCGCCGCGCGGGTTGTGCGCCACGATGCGGGCCAGCTCCGCGCCGTCGCGGACCAGGCAGGCCACGGACATGCCGAGCCCGTCGGCGATCGCCCGCTCCAGCTCACGGGCCAGCGCGGCCTCGTCGGCGCGCTCGCTGCCGAACACGACGTTGCCGCTCTGCAGCAGCGTGCTCACGCCGTCGTGGCCGAGGCCCTCGACGAGCTTGCGCAGGTCGGCCATGGCGAGCTTGGAGTTCCCGCCGACGTTGACCCCGCGCAGCAGTCCGACGTAGCGCTTCATGACGCCACCCGCTGACAGGTCGCGCACCAGTACGAGTTTCGCCCGGCCAGCTCGCCCCGGCTCACCGGGGTGCCGCACACCAGGCACGGCTGCCCGGGCCGCCGGTACACGTACACCTCGCCGCCGTGCCGGTCCACCCGGGGCGGGCGGCCCATCGCGTCGGGCTCGTGCTCGGGGCGGACCGTGTCGATCCGGCCACTGACCACCGCCTTGCCCATGAGGTCGACCAGGTCGGCCCACAGCTCCCGCCACCCCTCGGGGGTGAGCGCGCGGCCGGGGGTGGTCGGCGCCAGCCCCGCCCGGTAGAGCGCCTCCAGCACGAAGATCAGGCCGGTGCCGGCCACGATCGACTGGTCGAGCAGCAGCGCGGCGAGCGCGGTCCCGCTGCGGCGGATGCGCTCGTACGCCTGGTCGGGCTTGGCGTCGGCACGCAGCGGGTCGGCGCCGAGCCGGGCGCGCAGCGCGTCGACCTCGGGCGGGTCGAGCACTTCGCACGCCGTGGGGCCGCGCAGGTCGAGCCAGTGCCGCGGGTTGGCCATGCGCAGCCGCACCTCGCCGACGACCGGCGGGACGGGCAGGTCGCCGTCGGCGAACTTGCCGTAGAGGCCCAGGTGCACGTGCAGGCTGACGTCGCCGTAGTGGTGCAGCAGGTGCTTGCCGTAAGCCTCGGTGTCCAGCAGCACCGCCCCGCTCAGCCGGGCGGCGCCTTCGGCGAACCTGCCCTGCGGGCTGGTGACGGCGACGGCCTCCCCCGCGAACAGCTCGCGGTGCCGGTCGGCGAGACGGCGTACGGTGTGTCCCTCGGGCATCGGTACACCTTAGTCCGGTTCAGGGGCGCAGATGCGCGCGCATCCGGGCGTACCCGTCGCGGATGGCGGCCTGCTCCTCCTTGCTGAGGTGGTCGAACATGTGCTCGCGCACCGCCGTGACGTGGCCGGGCGCGGCCTCGGCGAGCTTGGCCGCACCGGCCTCGGTGAGCTCGGCGTGCATGCCGCGGCGGTCGTCGTCGCACTCGACCCGCCGCACCCAGCCCGCATCCTCCAGCCGGGTCACCGCGCGGGTGACGCCGCTGCGCGAGGTGAAGCTGGCGTCGGCGAGATCACGCATGCGCATGCGCCGGCCGGGCGCCTCGCTCAGGTGGACCAGGAGCTCGTAATCGGTGAAACTGACCCCGGAGTCCGTCTCCAGCTGCCGGTCCAGCGCCTGGATCAGCAACCGGGTGCCGTCCAGGTACGCCCGCCACGTCTCCTGCTCGCCGTCGTCGAGCCACCGCGTCTCCATGCGCCCAGTCTAGCGGGAATAGTTGACGACGCAACAATGTCGTGTACAGTGCACTCGTTGACAACGCAACGATCCGATCGAAAGGCACGGCCGTGAAGACCTCCACCGCCAAGCCCCGCCGCGAGCACATCGACGTCCGGTACGCCGGCGAGCGGGCCAAGACCCGCATCGGCTGGCTGGACTCCAAGCACTCGTTCTCGTTCGGTCGCCACTGGGACCCGCGCAACACCCACCACGGGCTGCTGCTGGTCAACAACGACGACGTCGTCACACCCGGCTTCGGCTTCGAGACGCACCCGCACCAGGACATGGAGATCGTCACCTGGGTGCTGCGCGGCTCGCTCGTGCACCAGGACTCCACCGGCCACTCCGGCGTCATCTACCCGGGTCTCGCCCAGCGGATGAGCGCCGGCACCGGCATCCTGCACTCCGAGAAGAACGACTCCTGGCGCCTGCAGGGCGAGCGCCACGCCGACCCGGTGCACTTCATCCAGATGTGGGTGGTGCCCGACACCGACGGCATCACGCCCGGCTACGAGCAGCTCGAGATCGACGACGAGCTGCTGCGCGGCGGGCTGGTGACGGTCGCCTCCGGCATGAAGCAGCACCACGGCGCCTCCGCGATCCGGATCAAGAACCGGCACGCGGCGCTGCACGTCGCCCGGCTGAAGGCAGGCCAGAGCGTCGAGCTGCCGAACGCGCCGTACCTGCACGCGTTCGTCGCCCGCGGCGACGTGACGCTGGAGCGCGCGGGCGGGCTGAGCGAGGGCGACGCGGTCCGGCTCACCGCCAGCGGCGGGCAGCGGGTCACCGCCGTCACCCCGGCCGAGGTGCTGGTCTGGGAGATGCACGCCACCATCGTCGGCTGACCCCCTGAGCCGCCGGACCCCCGACCTGCGCCCTTACGCGGCCGGGGGTCCGGCCACCACGTTGGACACCGGTCCCCCGGCCGGCGCCGGCTGAAGACCGGTTTCTGTGGACGCCCACCGCTGCCCTGGCGACGGTGAGCGTCCACAGCAACAGATCTCGGCCTCCCCTGCGAGCCGATGGCGGCTGGTAGCGTCCCGCGCCGGAGACGGCGGCACGTGACGGCAGGACGGGAGAGACCATGGCCGAGCTGGACCGGTTGCAGGAGCGCGCGATGCGGGTGTGCGAGCTCTACGACGAGCTGAACCTGCGTACCCGCGGGCGGGTCTGGGACCGCGCGGACCTGATGACGGGCTTCGTCGGCGACGTCGGCGACCTGGCCAAGCAGGTGATGGCCGCGGAAGGGCGCCGCGACATGCCCGGCGGCCGCGAGGCGCTGGCGCACGAGCTGGCCGACTGCCTCTGGTCGGTGCTGGTCCTGGCCCGCCGCTACGACTTCGACCTGACCGCCGAGTTCGACCGCACCATGGACCAGCTCGAACGGCACGTCGGCGAACGCCTGGCCGCGCTCCCCGCGCAGGCCGCCCCGCCCGCCGCCTGAGCACAGGCGATCCGGCGGTCTCTGAGCACAGGCGACCCGGGCGGTCCCTGAGCCCGCCGCGGTCTGGGCGGCCGGCCTGCTCAGACGGCGCGCCGGGCGCCTCAGCACAGATGACCCGCCAGCCGCTTTGCTCTGCTTACAAATACGCGCCGCGCGTATTTGTAAGCAGAGCAAAGTCAGCCGGGTCTCAGTCTCGACCCTGACCCTGGCCCTGGCCCTGGCCCTGGCCCTGGCAGCGGCAGCGGCAGCGGTGCCCAGGCTTCTGGGTTAACGATCTTGTGCGCAATAGTTGAGGTCGCGTGATGGGCCGCTCCGGGGCGTTTCACCAGGTGATGGTGCGGTCGGAGACCAGGGCGGCGACGG
>NZ_JBFAOU010000184.1:0-15454 GCF_040675365.1 Catellatospora sp. NPDC049609
GCGCCTGGGCGTGGAGCTGGGCTCGCAGCGGCTCAACGACACGGCGCGGCGGTTCGGCTTCTACGACGACGACCTGCGCGTCGGACTCGGCGCGCCGCGTGCGGCGGCGCCGGGACAGGCCGTGTTCCGGCGGACCCGGGACGGGTTCGGCGGTGAACCGGGACGGACCACGTCCGGCTGGACCAGGGGGAGACGATGGCGCAACGCGACACGGACGAGCCAGGCGAGCGGCGGGGCCGCCGCAGCGGCATCGGGGACGCGCGCGCCTTCACCCCCCGCGGGCGGACCACCCGCGACGGCGCCCCGGCCGAGCCCGACCGTCCGGCGCGGCGCGCCGGATCCGGTGCCGCCGACGGCGGTCCGGCCCAGCGGGAGCCGGATCCGCAGGCCGAGGCGGAGCTGCAGCGCCGCCGCGCCGAGCTGCGCATGCTGCGCGGCGGCCGGGCCGAGGAGGGCCGCCCGCCGCAGCGGCTGGGCCGGGTGACCGGCGCGACCCGCCGGCGTCCCCGGCGCGACGACGACGAGTTCGACGACGACTTCGACCGCGTGCCGCCCACCCGTGCCCGGGTGGCGGCCCCGGCCAGGGCGCGGACCGTGGGTGGGCGGTCCGGTTCCGTCGGGCGTACGCCGGCCGGCGGGCGTGACCCGCGCCGCGGCGACCGCACCGTGGCCGGACGGGCCCGCCCGGAGCAGCGCCGCGGGCGCCCGAGCCCGCCGCCGGACCCGCCGAAGCTGGGCGAGCCGCGCCGCCGGCTGCGCCTGGCCACCGCCGTGTCGCTGCTGCTGTTCGCGGCGATCGGGGTCCGGCTCGTGCAGTTCCAGCTCACCGACGCGCCCGCGTTCGCCGCGGCGGGCCTGCAGGAGCGCCTCGACGAGATCGGCCTGCCCGCGCAGCGCGGAGCCATCTACGACCGCTCCGGCGCGGTGCTGGCCAAGAGCGTGGAGGCCCGGTTCGTCGGGGTGGACCCGGAGATGGTCGCCGACCCCAGGACCACCGCGGCGGTGCTCGCCCCGCTGCTCGGCAAGGCGCCCTCGGAGATCGAGCCGCTGCTGCAGAAGGGGCGCCAGGAGGTCAGCGGCGCGAAGATCCGCTTCCGGTACCTGCTGCGCGGCCTGGACGTGACGACCGCGAACACGGTCCGGGGGCTGAAGCTGCCCGGCATCATCGTCGAGCGCGACGAGCGCCGCGACCTGCCCGGCCAGGACCTCGCGGCCAACCTGCTCGGCTTCACCGGCACCGACATGAACGGCCTGACCGGCATCGAGGCCCGCTACGACGACGTGCTGCGCGGCCGCAACGGCGAGCTGGTGTACGAGACGGGCAACGGCCAGCTGGCCAAGCCGATCCCCGGCGGCTACCGCAAGGAGACGCCGGCGCAGCCGGGCAGCTCGCTGATGCTCACCATCGACCGCGACGTGCAGTACGAGACGCAGCGCATCCTGTTCGAGAACATGAAGAAGGTCAAGGCGATCTGGGGCGCGGCGGTGGTGCTGGACGCCCGCACCCTGGAGGTGGTCGCCCAGGCCAGCTACCCGACGTTCAACGCGGCCAACCCGTTCGACGCCAAGCCCGAGGAGCTGGCCGACAACGCGTCCTCGATGGTGGTCGACCCCGGCTCGGTGCACAAGGCGATCGTGCTGTCGGCCGCGCTGGAGGAGGGCGTGGTCAAGCCGGACTCGACCGTCAAGATCGGCCCCAGCATCCGCAAGGGCACCCAGACCTACTGGGACAGCCACCAGCTCCCCGAGGGCACGAAGATCACGCTGCCCGGCCTGATGGCGTTCTCGTCGAACGTGGCCACCATCAAGGTCGCCGACGAGCTGGGCGCGGAGAAGCTGTACGAGTACCAGAAGCTGTTCGGGCTCGGCCAGCCCACCGGCATCGGGGTGCCCGGCGAGTCCTCCGGCATGCTGCAGCCCCCGGAGAACTGGAGCGGCACCTCGTACGGCTCGATCCCGATCGGCCACGAGATGGCGGTGACCCCGCTGCAGATGGCGGCGGCGTACGCGACGATCGCCAACGACGGGGTGTGGGTGCAGCCGCACCTGATCAAGCAGACGATCGCGCCGGACGGCAAGGTCACCCAGCCCGCCCCGCCGAAGTCGCACCGGGTCATGAGCGCCGCGAACGCGGCCGCGCTGCGCGAGATCATGGAGGCGGTCACCAGCGCCGACCAGGCCACCGGCCACTCCGCCGCACTGCCCGGCTACCGGATCGCGGGCAAGACCGGCACCGGTTCGCAGGTGGTCAACGGCAAGTACGTCAAGGGCGAGGTCGGCTCGTTCATCGGCATGGCCCCGGCGGAGGACCCGCGCTACGTCATCGCGGTCTTCGTCAAGACGCCCGGCGTCGGCGCCGGCGGCAAGGTGGCGGGGCCGGCGTTCCGCGACATCATGGCGTTCACGCTGCGTCATTTCAAGGTGCTGCCGAGCACGGTCAAGTCGCCCGAGTTCGTGACGCATTACTGATCCATGTCGTGGGAAGCCAGACACAGCGGGCACAGGTGTGCGGCACGTCATGACGCAGCGGGTAAGGTCTAGCGCCGTGCCCGGGAATCACAGCTCCACCTCAGCGCCGCTGCGGCCCGCCCGCGTGACGCCGGTCGACCTCGCCGCGCTCGCCGACCTCGTCGGCGCGCAGGCTCCGGCCGGGATCGCGGTCACCGGGGTGACCCACGCCGGTGACCAGGCCCGCCCCGGCGACCTGTACGCGGCCCTGCCCGGCGCCCGCCGCCACGGCGCGGAGTTCACCGCCCAGGCGCTCGCCAACGGCGCGGTGGCCGTGCTCACCGACGCGGCCGGAGCGGCCCACCCCGGCGTCGCCCCCGCGCGGGACGCGGGCGTGCCGGTGCTCGTCGTGGCGGACGCCCGGGAGGCTCTCGGGCCGGTCGCCGACGCCGTCTACGGCTCGCCCACCGCCACGCTGACCGTCATCGGGCTCACCGGCACCGCCGGCAAGACCTCCACGGCGTACCTGGTCGAGTCCGGCCTGCGGGCCGCCGGCCACGTCACCGGGCTGATCGGCACCGTGGAGACCCGGCTGGGCGACCTCACCGTCACCAGCGTGCGCACCACACCCGAGGCGACCGACCTGCACGCGCTGTTCGCGCTGGCGGTCGAGCGCGGCGTCACCGCGGTGGTGATGGAGGTGTCCAGCCATGCGCTGGTCATGGGCCGGGTCGGCGGGGTGCGCTTCGCGGTCGGCGGCTACACCAACTTCGGCTCCGACCACCTGGACTTCCACACCGACTCCGACGACTACTTCCGGGCCAAGGCACGGCTGTTCGACGGCCGCTGCGCGGTCGAGGTGCTCAACCTCGACGACACCGCCCTCAAGCCGCTGCTGCGCCCCGCCACGGTGACCTACTCGGCCACCGGCGACCCGGCCGCGACCTGGCGCGCCGCCGACGTCGCCGAGGACGACTTCGGGCAGCGGTTCACCGCGCTCGGCCCGGCCGGCCCGGTGCCCGCCGGGGTGCGCCTGCCCGGCCTGCACAACGTGGCCAACGCCCTGCTCGCGCTGGCCTGCCTGACCGCGGTCGGGGTGGACGCCCGCACCGCCGCCGACGGCGTCGCGGCCTGCCGGGGAGTGCCCGGCCGCCTGGAGCGGGTCGACGCGCCCGGCCCGGTGGTGGGCGTGGTCGACTACGCGCACAAGGTCGGCGCGATCGAGGCGGCGCTGCTCGCGCTGCGGTCGCTGGCCGACGCGCGCGGCGGGCGGCTGATCGCCCTGCTGGGCGCGGGCGGCGACCGGGACACCGGCAAGCGCCCGCTGATGGGCGCGGCCGGCGCGCACGGCTCCGACCTGCTCATCGTCACCGACGACAACCCGCGCACCGAGGACCCGGCGGTGGTCCGGCAGGGCGTGCTGGCCGGCACCACCGGTGCGGCCGCCGAGGTCGTGGAGATCGCGGGCCGGCGCACCGCCATCGCCGAGGCCGTCGAGCGCGCCAAGCCCGGCGACGTGATCGCCCTGCTCGGCAAGGGGCACGAGACCGGCCAGGAGATCAACGGCGAGATCCTGCCCTTCGACGACCGGATCGAGCTGGCCGCCGCGCTGACCGCGCGCTTCGGCACGACCGCCGAGGGCACTTCCGGACCCGACCCGACCTTCGGGCAGACGCCGTCGCCGGACGGCACGGCCGCCGGTGACGCGTCCGGGCCGGATGCCGCTGTACCGCAGGAGGAGGGCCGATGATCCCACTGACCCTGGCCGAGATCGCCGAGGCGGTGTCCGGGGAGCTGCACGGCGGCGACCCGCACGCGCGGGTGACCGGCACGGTCGAGTTCGACTCGCGCAAGGTCGGCCCCGGCGGGCTGTTCGTGGCGTTCGCGGGGGAGCAGGCCGACGGGCACGACTTTGCGCCCGCCGCGCTGGCCGCGGGTGCGGCGGCGGTGCTCGGCACCCGGCCGCTGGACGGCGTGCCGATGATCGTGGTGGCCGACCCGCTGGCCGCGATGGCCCGGCTCGCCCGTGCCGTACTGGACCGTCTGGACGTGACCGTCGTGGCGATCACCGGCTCGTCGGGCAAGACCACCACCAAGGACCTGATCGGCCAGCTGCTGAGCCCGCTCGGGCCCACCGTGGCCCCGCCCGGCACCTTCAACAACGAGCTCGGGCTGCCGTACACGGTGCTGCGCGCCGACGCCGACACCCGGTTCCTGGTGCTGGAGATGGGCGCCCGCGGCATCGGGCACATCAAGGACCTGTGCGAGATCGCCCCGCCGTCGATCGGCGTGGTGGTCAACGTCGGGGTCGCGCACATCGGCGAGTTCGGCTCGGTCGAGGGCATCGCCACGGCCAAGTCGGAGCTGGTGCAGGCGCTGCCCGCGGACGGGCTGGCGGTGCTCAACGCCGACGACCCCCGGGTCGCGGCGATGGCGGCGGTGACCGCCGCGCCGGCCGTGCTCGTGGGGCAGGCCGAGGGGGCGGACCTGCGGGCCGTGGACGTGGTGCTGGACGCGCGCGGGCGTGCCTCGTACACCGTGGTGCGAGGGGCTGAGTCCGCGCGGGTGGAGCTGGGCATGACCGGCGCCCACCAGGTCGGCAACACGCTGCTGGCGGCGGCCGTGGCACTGCGCTGCGGCCTGGCGTGGGCCGAACTGCCCGCGGCGCTGGCCCGGTTGCGCGCGGTCTCGACCCGAAGGATGGATGTTTTCGACCGTGCCGACGGTGTCACGGTCATCGACGACTCGTACAACGCGAACCCGGCCTCGACGGCGGCGGCGCTGCGCGCGCTGCACACCCTCGGCGGCGACGGCCTGGCGGGCCGGCGCACCGTGGCGGTGCTCGGTTATCACGCCGAGCTGGGCCCCGCGGAGCGCGACGGCCATGCCGAGGTGGGAGCGCTGGCGGCTACGCTCGGCGTCGGCCTGCTGATCGTGGTGGGCGAGTCCGCCGCGCCGATCCTCGACGGCGCGGCCTCGGTGCGGCATTGGGAAGGTGAGTCGGTGCTGGTCAGCGATCAGGCCGCGGCGATCGGCGTGCTGCGGGAGCGGCTGCGGGCCGCGGACGTCGTGCTGGTGAAGGGTTCGCGTTACCGGACCTGGGATGTGGTGGACGCACTGCGCGAGACGCGCGCCCCCGAGGGCGCGAGCAATGGAGACGGCCACCGATGAGATCCATCATCGTCGCGATCCTGGTGGCGTTCGCGATATCCCTCTTCGGCACCCCTCTCGCCATCAAGGCCTTCACCCGGCTCAAGGCGGGTCAGCCGATCCGCACCGACGGCCCGCAGGCCCACCTGAGCAAGAAGGGCACCCCCACGATGGGCGGGGTGGTGTTCATCATCGGCACCGTCATCGCGTACGTGATCGCCCACCTGAGCCTGACCACCCTGCCGGAGGAGCAGATCGCGCAGGTCACCCCGACCATCACCGCGCTGGTGCTGCTCGGCCTGATGGTGTTCTCCGGCGCGGTCGGCTTCATCGACGACTTCCTGAAGGTGCGCCGGCGCAACAGCGGCGGCCTCAACAAGCGCGGCAAGCTGCTGGGCCAGCTGCTGGTCGGCGCGGTGTTCGGCGTCATCGCGCTGAGCGAGCCGAGCTCGAACAACTACACGGTCGGCTCTACCAAGGTGTCCTTCATCCGCGACATCGACTGGATGGACATCGGCAAGGTCGGCGCGGTCATCCTGTTCGTGGTGGTGGTGCTCGGCGCCACCAACGGCGTCAACCTCACCGACGGCCTCGACGGACTGGCCACCGGCACCTCGGTGATGGTGCTGGGCGCGTACAGCTTCATCGCGGCCTGGCAGTACCAGCACTGGTGCGCCGACACCGACGGCTACGCGAGCAAGGCGGCCAACTACTGCTACACGGTGCGCGACCCGTTGGAGATCGCGATGATCGCCGCGGCGGCGGCCGGCGCGCTCGTCGGCTTCCTGTGGTGGAACACCTCGCCCGCGCGGATCTTCATGGGCGACACCGGCTCGATGGCGCTGGGCGGCCTCATCGCCGGCCTGGCCATGTCCACCCGGACGCTGATCCTGCTGTTGATCATCGGCGGCCTGTTCGTGATCATCACGATGTCGGTGGTGATCCAGGTGATCTCGTTCCGGACCACCGGAAAACGCGTCTTCCGCATGTCGCCGCTGCAACACCACTTCGAGTTGGCAGGCTGGAGCGAGGTCAACATCGTCGTCCGCTTCTGGATCATCGGAGGCATCGGGGTGGCGATCGGCCTGGGCATCTTCTACAGCGACTTCCTGCGTGTGATGGGGTGACTCCGATGTACGAGGGCCGTTCGGTGCTGGTGGCCGGGGCGCGGGTGGCCGGAGCCGCCTGCGCCACCGCCCTGGCGGGCCTCGGCGCCAAGGTGACCGTGGTGGACCGGGCGGCCTCCGCCGAGACCGAGCGGCTCGCCGACGCGGGCATCGCGGTCGTCATCGGCGAGCCCGACCCGGGGCAGCTGCTGTCCGGGGTCGAGCACCTGGTCGTCTCGCCCGGCTTCCCGCCGCACCACCCGCTGGCGCGGGCCGCCGCGGCCGCCGGCATCGAGGTGTACAGCGAGCCGGAGCTGGCCTGGCGCCTGCGCGGGCCGGACGCGCCGCGCTGGCTCGCGGTCACCGGCACCAACGGCAAGACCACCACGGTCACCATGCTGGCGTCGATGCTGGCCGCGGCCGGGCTGCGCACCGCGGCGCTCGGCAACATCGGCATGCCGCTGGTCGACGCGCAGGCCGGCGGCCCGACCGGGTACGAGGTGCTCGCCGTCGAGCTGTCCAGCTTCCAGCTGCACTGGTCCTCGACGCTGGCCCCGCAGGGCGGCGCGCTGCTCAACCTCGCCGACGACCACCTGGACTGGCACGGCGGCTTCGACCACTACGCGGGCGCCAAGACGGCCGTGTGGCGCTCGGCGTACGCCGGGGGCACGGCGGTCGGCAACCTCGACGATCCGCGGGTCAGGGCGCTGCTGGAGGGCCTGCACGCGGCGCAGGTGCCCGGCCGCCTGGTCGGCTTCACCCTCGACGTGCCGCCGCCCGGCTGCGTCGGCGTGGTCGAGGACGTGCTGGTGGACCGCACCGGCGGCGGCGACGCGCACGAGCTGGCCACGCTGGCCGACATCCGCCCGGTCGGCGCGCACAACGTCGCCAACGCCCTCGCGGCGGCGGCGCTGGCGCTGTCGGCGGGCGTCTCCCACGACGCGATCCGGCAGGGGCTGGCGGGCTACACGCCCGAGCCGCACCGCAACGCGACCGTCGCCACCGTCGGCGGCGTGCGCTGGGTCGACGACAGCAAGGCGACCAACCCGCACGCGGCGGCGGCGTCGCTGACGTCGTACGAGCGGATCGTGTGGGTGGCCGGCGGCCAGCTCAAGGGCGTCGACGTCGACGAGCTGGTGGCCCGGATCGCGCCCCGGCTCACCGCCGCCGTGCTGCTCGGGGTCGACCGTGCCGACGTGGCGCGCGCCCTGGCCCGACACGCGCCGCACCTGCCCGTGGTGGACGTCGCCCGCACCGATGATGGGGCGATGGGGGAGGTCGTGGCCGCGGCCGCCCGGCTCGCCGGGCCGGGGGACACCGTGCTGCTCGCGCCCGCCGCCGCCTCGCTCGACATGTTCCCCAGCTACGCCCGCCGCGGCGACGCCTTCGCCGAAGCGGTCCGCGCCCTGCCCACCGCCACCAGCTGACACACCACCGCCCCGGCCCTCGCGCCCCGGACCCGCTGCTCCATCGCTATCGGCACGCCGCTCCGCGGCCCGCGTTTGGCATAGACGTTGGCCTATCTGGATGAACAATTGGTGATCGAAGTCATCCAGATAGGCCAACGTCGATCGCCAGGCGAGTGGGCGGCTCGGCGACCGGGCCGGTGGGCGGGGCCGGAGCGCGGGCGGGACAACCGAAGAGCACCCCGTTCGCAGCCGCCGAGATCGGAGTACGCACGATGACCGGTGACACCCGCACGGCGGCCCCGCCCGCGGAGGCGGGCACGCCGGATCCCCGCGCGATGCGGGTCGATCTGTTCACCTGGCTCGCCGCGCTGCGCGGGCTGCTGTCGCGGCCGCTGGCCTCGTACTACCTGCTGCTGGCCAGCGCCGGCCTGCTGCTGGTGATCGGCCTGGCGATGGTGTACTCGGCGACCAGCGTGGCGGCGTACAACGCCAGCGGCAACGCGTTCTCGGTGATCGCGCAGCAGGTGGTGGCCGCGGTGATCGGCCTGGCCGCGTTCTGGGTGTGCCAGCGGCTGCCGCGGCGCACCTTCCGGGCCATGGCGCCGGTCGCGCTGACCGTGTCGATCGTGCTGCTGGTGCTGATGGACGGCATCGCGCTGCTGCACGCCTCCAAGGCGCTGCCCGCGCCGGAGATCGGCTTCATCCGGTCGGACACGCTGTGGCTGTTCATCGGGCCGGTGCAGCTGCAGCCGTCGGAGCTGGCGAAGTTCGCGCTGGTGCTGTGGGGCGCGGACGTGCTCACCCGCAAGGGCGGCGCCATCGTGCACCCACGCGAGCTGCTGACGCCGCTGTTCCCGCTGGTGGGCCTGCTGTTCGTGCTGGTGGGGTACACCGACCTGGGCACCATGCTGTGCCTGCTGATCCTGTTCCTCGGCCTGCTGTGGGCCGCGGGCGTGCCGCTGCGGTTCTTCGGCATGCTGCTGGGCGCGGGCCTGGCGGGCATCGCGCTGCTGATCGTGGCGCCGGGGCGCTCCGGTTACCGGTCGGACCGGTTCGGCGCGTTCTTCCAGAACGACGCCGAGATCATCAGCTGTCCGGGCCGGGACGACTCGTGCTGGCAGGCCAAGCAGGGCCTGCTGGCGATCTCCGACGGCGGCTGGTTCGGGGTCGGGCTGGGCAACAGCAGCCTGAAGTGGAACTGGCTGCCCAGCGCGCACAACGACTTCATCTTCGCGGTGATCGCCGAGGAGCTGGGGGTGGTCGGCTGCCTGGTGGTGCTGTCGCTGTTCGCCGTGCTGACCTACACCGGCCTGCGCATCGCGCGCCGGGTGAGCGACCCGTTCCGGCGGATGGCGGCCTGTGCGGTGACGCTGTGGCTGGTCGCGCAGGCCGTGATCAACATCGGTGGCGTGGTGAAGCTGCTGCCGATCACCGGCCTGCCGCTGCCGTTCATCTCCGACGGCGGCACGGCGCTGATCGTCACCCTGGCGGCGGTCGGCATGCTGGCGTCGTTCGCCCGGGCCGAGCCGGATGCGGCCCGAGCCCTGCATGCCCGTCCGGGCCCGAAGTGGGCCCAGCTAGTGTGGGCGCCGTTGCCACCGTTGCCGGCGCCGGCGCGACCCGCCGACGCGGCCGCGACCGCGGACCAGCCGACGGCGGCGGCGAAGGCGAAGGCAGGGCAGGTGAACGAGCCGGCGGCCGACGCCGGTGGACAGGCTCCGGGCCGCCGTACGGGCGGACCGGCGGGACGGCCCGGCGGCGCGGGCGGCGGTTCGGGCGAGAGGAGACGGTGATGGTGCAAGGTGACGGTCGACTGCGGTCGGTGGTGCTGGCCGGCGGCGGGACCGGCGGGCACATCTACCCGCTGCTGGCGTTCGCGGACTGCCTGCGCCGCCACGATCCGGACATCCGGATCACCTGCCTGGGCACGCCGCGCGGCCTGGAGACCGAGCTGATCCCGGCGGCGGGCTACGACCTGCGGCACATCCCGGCGTACCAGCTGCCCCGGTCGGTGAACATGAACCTGCTGCGCACGCCGGACCGGATGTACCGGTCCACCAAGGCGGCGCGCGCGGTCATGGACGAGGTGCAGGCCGACGCGGTGGTGGGCTTCGGCGGGTACGTCTCGGTCCCGGCGTACCTGGCCGCGTGGCGCCGGCACACCCCGATCGTGATCCACGAGGTGAACGTGCCCGCGGGCATCGCCAACAAGCTGGGCATGAAGTTCACCGAGCACCTCGCGGTGGGCTTCCCGCACCAGCCGCGCCAGGACGAGGCGCTGCGCGACGCGACCGTGGTCGGCGTGCCGCTGCGCCAGAGCATCAGCACGCTGGACCGGGCCGCCATGCGCGAGCGAGCGCGGGCGCACTTCGGGCTGGATCCGCACCGGCCGACACTGTTCGTCTTCGGCGCGTCGCAGGGCGCCCGCTCGATCAACCTGGCGGTGGCGGCCTCGGCGAAGGCGCTGACCTCGGCCGGGGTGCAGGTGCTGCACGTGATCGGCGCCCGCAACGAGGACTTCGAGGTGCCGAGCGACCTGGCGGCGCCGTACGTGCGGGTCAAGTTCATCAACGAGATGGAGCTGGGCTACGCCGCCGCCGACCTGGCGCTGTGCCGCGGCGGGGCGCTGACCTGCGCGGAGACCGCCGCGCTGGGCGTGCCCGCGATCTACGTCCCGCTGCCGTACGGCAACGGCGAGCAGCGGCGCAACGCCCTCCCGGTCGTTGAGGCTGGTGGTGGACTTATCGTGGATGACGCCGAGCTGACCCCGCAGTGGATCGAGCAGAACGTGCTGCCGCTGGTGACGGACGCGTCGCGGCTGGCCACGATGGGCTACGCGGCGGCGGCGTACGGCCGGCGGGACGGCGACGAGCAGTTGCGCTCGTTCCTGCTGAACGCGCTGGCGTCGGCGAAGCGAAACTAGGGAGGCGTGCAGTGGAGACGGCGGAGATGATCCCGGCGGGTGTGCTCACCGCGGAGGACCTGGGCCGGGTGCACATGATCGGGGTCGGCGGCGTCGGCATGAGCGGCCTGGCCCGGCTGATGCTCACCCGGGGCGTGCCGCTGTCGGGTTCGGAGCTGCGCGAGTGGCCCCAGCTCGCGGCGTTGCGGGCGCTCGGCGGCACCATCTACATGAGCCACGACGCGTCGAACCTGGACGGGGTGGACACGGTCATCTACTCGACCGCGATCCCGGCCGACCACCTGGAGCTGGCCGAGGCGCGCCGGCGCGGGCTGCGCGTGCTGCACCGGTCGGAGGCGCTGGCCGCGGCGATGACCGGGCGGCGCACCATCGCGGTCGCGGGCACCCACGGCAAGACCACCACCACCTCGATGATCACGCTCATCCTGCAGCACGCCGGGCTGGCCCCGTCGTTCGTGATCGGCGGTGAGATCTCCGAGGTGGGGTCGAACGCCCACCACGGCAGCGGTGAGTACTTCGTGGCCGAGGCGGACGAGAGCGACCGCTCGTTCCTGCTCTACCGCCCGCACGTGTCGATCATCACGAACGTGGAGGAGGACCACCTCAACACGTACGGCACGCTGGCCAACCTCGAGGACGCGTTCGTCGAGTTCGGCACGCTGATCGAGCCGGACGGGTTCGTGGTGACCTGCGCCGACGACCCGGGTGCGCAGCGGGTCACCGCGCGGCTGCGCGAGCTGGGCCGCACCGTGTTCACCTACGGCGAGTCGCCCGAGGCGGACCTGCGGCTGACCGAGATCACCACCACCGCGGCGGGCGTGCGCTACCTGGCCGCGCTGAACGGCAAGGAGCTGGGCGAGTTCTCCATGCCGGTGCCGGGCCGGCACCTGGGCCTCAACAGCGCGGCGGCGGTGCTCACCGCGCTGAAGCTGGGCCTGGACCCGGAGGTGGTGGCCGCGGCGCTGGCGGTGCACCCGGGCGTGCGGCGCCGCTTCGAGCTCAAGGGCATCGTCAACGGCGTACGCGTCTACGACGAGTACGCCTACCACCCGACCTCGATGACCGCCGCGCTGCACACGCTGCGCGAGGTGGCCGGGGACGGCCGGCTCGTGGTGGTGTTCCAGCCGTACCGCATGTACCGCACGCGCGACCTCCAGGAGGAGATCGCCACGGCGCTGGGCCTGGCGGACGAGGCCGTGATCATGGAGGTCTTCGGCCCCGGCGAGGTGCGCGAGCCCGGTGAGGGCGGCGTGGCGCTGACCGCGGCCATCCCGCTGCCGGAGACGCAGAAGGTCTTCGTGGCGTCCTGGGAGGACGTGCCGGGCGAGGTGGTGCGGCGGGTCAGGGAGGGCGACGTCGTGGTGACCATGGGCGCCCCGCCGATCTCGCTGATGGGCGACGAGCTGATGGCGGCGCTGTCGGAGCGCACCGACGCCCCCTCCCCGAACGGGTACGTCGCCCGCCACGCCTCGCCGGACGCGCGAGAGCTGGGCTGATGCCGGACGGCCGGGACCCTGCCGAGGGCTCGCGCCGCAGCTGGCGGCTGGTGCGGGCCGGCACCGACGCGATCCCGCCGTGGGTTCGGCAGTTCATGCGCCGCACCCGGCTGCCGCTGTCCCGGGCGGGCCGGGTGCGGCGGCGCCGGCTGATCGTGGCCCGGCTGGGCATGACGCTGGCCGGGCTGGCGGCGGTCGGCGTGCTCGGGTGGCTCATCTTCGTGTCGCCGGTGCTCGGCGTACGCGAGGTCTGGGTCGAGGGCGCCCTGATCCTGGAGCCCGAGCAGGTGGTCGCGGCCGCCGCCGTGCCCGACGGCACGCCGCTGGCCAGGGTGGACACCGACGCGGTCCGGGACCGGGTGGCGCAGCTGCCGCCGGCCCGCGAGGTGACCGTGTCCCGGCGCTGGCCGTCCACTCTGGTCATCGAGATCGTGGAGCGGACGCCGGTCGGCGCGGTGCCCAACGGAAAGAAGTACGATCTTTTCGATGATCATGGTGTGATCTACCGTACGACCACCAGCGTCCCGGCCGGCGTGGTGCGGGTGCAACTGGCCACGCCGGGTCCGCAGGACGTGTCGACCCAGTCCGCGCTCGTGGTGCTGCGGTCGCTGAGTGAGCGGCTGCGCTCCGAGCTGGTCACGCTGGTGGTCGAGGGTCCCGCCCGGATCCGCCTGGAGCTGCATGACGACCGCGTCGTGACCTGGGGAGACGCTGAGGAGAGCGAGATGAAGGCGAAGGTGGCGACGGCGTTGCTGGCCAAGCCGGACAAGCGCATCGACGTCAGCGGCGTGCCGGAGGTGGTGACCCTCGGCTGACCCGGCCGGGCCCCGTGGGGGACGCCGGGAGCCGGGGCGAAGTGCGCGGCGTGCGCCAGGTCTCCATAGTGGAGAACGAGACACGCCGTCGTGGTCCTTGGATCACGGCGTGCCGACGCTTACGTTTCCGTACAAGACAATGATTGACATAACCGTAAGGCTCTAGTAGAGGTTTAGGGTTTCCCGCCCGAACCGCTGCCGGAGCGGCAGTGACCGGAGGTCCGCCTCCGGCCGTTGCGGCAAGACAGGCCGGGTGGGGGCGCTGCCCTCGCCCTTGTGGCACAAGAGCCTCGAAGGAAGGGTCCGATGACACCTCCGCACAATTACCTCGCGGTCATCAAGGTCGTCGGCATCGGCGGCGGTGGCGTGAATGCCGTCAACCGCATGATCGAGGTCGGCCTCAAGGGCGTGGAGTTCATCGCCATCAACACCGACGCGCAGGCGCTGCTGATGAGCGACGCCGACGTCAAGCTCGACGTCGGCCGCGAGCTCACCCGCGGCCTGGGCGCCGGCGCCAACCCCGACGTCGGCAAGAACGCCGCCGAGGACCACCGCGACGAGATCGAGGAGGTGCTCAAGGGCGCCGACATGGTCTTCGTCACCTGCGGCGAGGGCGGCGGCACCGGCACCGGCGGCGCGCCCGTGGTCGCCAACATCGCCCGCAAGCTCGGCGCGCTCACCATCGGCGTGGTCACCCGGCCGTTCTCGTTCGAAGGCAAGCGCCGCCAGGTGCAGGCCGAGTCCGGGATCGAGGAGCTGCGCAACCAGTGCGACACGCTCATCGTGATCCCCAACGACCGGCTGCTGGCCCTCGGCGACCGCGGCATCACCATGATGGACGCCTTCCGCCAGGCCGACCAGGTGCTGCTGTCCGGTGTCCAGGGCATCACCGACCTCATCACCACGCCGGGCCTGATCAACCTGGACTTCGCCGACGTCAAGAGCGTCATGAGCGGCGCGGGCAGCGCGCTCATGGGCATCGGCAGCGCCCGCGGCGACAACCGCGCGGTCGAGGCTGCCGAGCGCGCCATCTCCAGCCCGCTGCTGGAGCAGAGCATGGACGGCGCGCGCGGCGTGCTGCTGTCCATCGCGGGCGGGTCGGACCTCGGCCTGTTCGAGATCAACGACGCGGCGCAGCTGGTCACCGACGCGGCCCACCCGGACGCGAACATCATCTTCGGTGCGGTGATCGACGACGCGCTGGGCGACGAGGTGCGGGTGACCGTGATCGCGGCCGGCTTCGACGGCGGGTCGCCGTCGTACAAGCCGGTGGAGATCCCGCGCAAGGTGACGCCTCCGGTGGAGGCCCCCACCCTGCGCCACCCGACGCCGACCAGCACCCCGCCCGCGCAGTCCCAGCGCAAGGTGCTCTTCGACGACGTCGACGTGCCGGACTTCCTGAAGAATGGCTCCTGATTCTTCAGGAAGCGGCTGGCTCAGCCTGAAGAACGGCTCCTGATTCTTCAGGAAGCGGCCGGCTCAGCCTGAAGAACGGCTCTTGATCGGCTTGAAGAAGGGCTCCTGAGCGCGGCTCCCGTGAGCGAAGCTCCGGCCATGCGGTATGAACAGCATGGGCGGAGCTTCGATCACGTGTGGAGTGGATCTTGAACGAGCGGCGCGAGCAGATCGCGGGGAACCTGGCGGCGGTGCGCGAGCGCATCGCGACGGCCGCGGCCAAAGCGGGCCGGGACCCGCGGGAGATCACGCTGGTCGCCGTGACCAAGACCTACCCGGCCGCCGACGTGCTGCACCTGGCCGCGCTCGGGGTGGTCGACGTGGGGGAGAACCGGGACCAGGAGGCGGCCCCCAAGGCCGCCGAGACCGCCGCCGCGGGGGTGGACCTGCGCTGGCACTTCATCGGCCAGCTACAGCGCAACAAGGCCCGTTCCGTGGCGTCGTACGCGGCGATGGTGCACTCGGTCGACTCCGTGCGCCTGGCGTCCGCCCTGGACGCCGCGGCGGGGCGCGCGCGCGACGAGGGCCGGCCCGGCCCGCTCGACGCGCTCGTGCAGATCAGTGTGGACGGTGACCCGCAGCGGGGCGGCGCGCTCGCCGCGGGCGACGACCCGGACCGTGCGCTGCTGCGCGTCGCGGCGGCGCGCGCGGC
>NZ_JBFAOU010000185.1:0-15180 GCF_040675365.1 Catellatospora sp. NPDC049609
CCGGTGCCCGGCGGGCACCGGCCGCCCCCGTACGGGTCGCCGACAGGTAGACGAACGGCGGGCACCGGAACGGACACCCGCCGTCGCCGAACTTCTCAGCTCAGGGCGTTCGCCTCGGCAGCGGCCGGCTCGGCCGGGTCCGTCCCGGCCGGGGCGGCGGCCCGCCACAGTGCCACGGCGAGCTGGACGCAGCCCGCGGCGAGCAGGATGCCGTGTCCGATGCGGACCGGGGCCGGGGTGAAGAACTGCGGCAGGAACGCGGCGAACCCGACCGCGAACAGCACCCCGGACAGGCGCGGCAGCACGCCCGAGCGGGCGATGGCCACGGCGGCCAGCACCGCACCGACGCCGAGCAGCACCAGTCCGAGACCGAACACGGTGACCGCGGTGCTCTGGTAGCGGATGCCTTCGGCCAGAGCGAGCAGGTCGAGCTGGTCGCCCGCGACGCTGCGGGTGGCGAGCACGTTGAGGGCGTAGTCCTCGGCGCCGTAGTAGCTCAGGGTGAGCCCGGCGCCGATCCAGGTGGTCACGGCGGCGGTCAGCGCGAGCGGCTCGGCACGGGTGCCGTCGAGCACGCGGCGTACGGCGAGCAGCGCCAGCGGCACCAGGATGAAGCCGATCATGGCGAACAGGTGGGTGGCCACCCACCAGCCGGAGGACATGCTCTCCTGCGCGCCTTGCAAGGTGGTCTCGTCGCGCCATGGCCGCAGGCCCGGGTAGAGAGCGAACAGCACGCCCGCCAGGGCGAGCGCGGCGGCGGCCAGGCGGACGCGGGTGAGGGGTCGGGTCACGGTCTGCTCCGTTTCAGGGGGTGGGCAGGGTGTCGAGGAACGAGCCGATGAGCTGGCGATAGGTCTCGTCGAGGTCTTCGGGCAGCCCGAAGCCGCCGGCGGACTCCAGCGAGGCGAAGCCGTGCGCCATGACCCGCAGCCGCCGGATGGCGTGCACCTGGGCCGTCGCGTCCAGCTGCCACGGGCGCAGCGCGGCCTGGATGACCGCGAGCTGGCGCAGGCCGGCCGCGGCCAGCTCCGGCTGGTGCAGCGGGTCCGGCGGCATCGCGGCGTAGCGGGCGGGGTGCGCGGTGGCGTATGCCCGGTAGGCGTGCATGAGCGCGGTGATCGCGTCGGCGCCGCTGCGGCCGGTGGCCGCTTCGGTGAAGCGATCGGCGAGCTCGTTCAGCACGCGTACGCCCACCAGGGTCTTCAGCTCGGCGAGGCCGCCGACGTGCTTGTAGAGCGACGGGGCGGCGACGCCGCAGCGCTGCGCCACGGCGGCGAGGGTGAGGGCGTCCGTGCCCTGCTCGTCGATGACCAGCACCGCGGCCTCGACGACGGCCGCGGCGGACAGGCCCGCCCTAGGCACCGGAACCCGCTTGGCTAATGTGCATAGCTTTAAAGCTAATGCCAATAGCCAGATCCGTCAAGGGACGTGTCGCACCACGGCCCGGCCGTTCGTACCGAAAACCTCCCAATCATGGACATCTAGGATTCAATCGGATACAAAGGGCATACCTGGTCCAGCGCACGGCGGGGAGCGCCCCAGGTGTGCCGGTGACCCGGCTCCCCCTGACACCTGTGCCTGCCGCCGCGCCATGGACCGCACTGTCCAAGGTCTACGGATCGGCTCGGTCGATTCGGGTTCGGGAGGCTGGCATGTCGATTCGAAAATCCCTGGTGGCGGGGGCGGCGCTCGCGACCGCCCTGCTGCCGCCCGCGCTGAGCGCGGCACCCGCGCACGCGGCGGTGATCCCGGGCGTGGGGACGGCACCGCTGGTCGCGTACGCCGACCGCAACTTCTCCGGCGACCGGCAGTCCTACGGCGCGGGCGTGTTCGACGCGGCGAAGAAGGAGCTCGGCGCCGTCGGCAACGACACCATCACCTCGCTCTACGTCGCCTCCGGCTACCGGGCCGTGGCCTGCGACAGCGGCGGCTCCGACGGCAAGGTCAACAAGGGCAGCCTCGGCAAGTGCCGCTACTACGACGCGGGCCTGCACGAGTTCGTCGGCAACGAGCTCAACGACAAGATCTCCCTGCTCGCCGTCATGGGCAAGCCCGTCAAGGGCTCGGCCGTCACCGCGTACCAGAGCACGCAGTTCGGCGGCACCGCCCTGCCGATCGGCTCAGGCGGCTTCGGCGCGGTCAACGGCAGCCTCGGCATCAACGACTCGGTGAAGTCGCTCAAGGTCGCCGACGGCTGGCGCGTCGTCGCCTGCGACAACGACGCCAAGCCCGGCACCGCCAGCGCCGACCTCGGCATGTGCCGGCTGTTCCGGGCCGGCGAGCACACCAGCGTCGGCGGCGACATGGAGAAGAAGATCTCCCTGCTGGCGGTCGGCGCCCCCGCGCTCATCGCCGCCAAGGACGGCAACCTCGGCGGCGCCGCGCAGCGCTTCAACCCCGGCGTGCACACGGCGCTGGCGGGACAGCTCGCCACCGTCGGCAACGACGCCATCTCGTCGCTGCGCGTGGGCGACGGCTGGCGCGTGGTCGGCTGCCGCAACGACGCCACCGGCACCAGCGGCCAGGGCGACCTCGGCCTGTGCCGGATGTTCACCCCGGGCGAGCACAACCTGGGCGACGGCGCGCTCAACGACGGCATCTCCACGCTGGCCGTGCTGGCCGGTCCCGCCTCCGGCGGGCTCCTGCACACCTACGCCGACCGCAACTACGCGGGCGCCACCACCACCTTCGGCCCCGGCCTGTACACCGCGCAGAACCTCGGCCCGGTCGGCAACGACGCGATCAGCTCGCTGCGCCTGCCCGGCACCGGCCGCGCCCTGCTGTGCGACGACGACTCCGGCACGAACCTCGGCACCTGCCGCCTGTTCGTCAAGAGCGACCACCTCTACGTGGGCGCCGACCTCAACGACAAGGTCTCCCTGATCGCCATCGCGCCGTAGCGGCACCGTGAAAGACGGCCCGCGCCAAACCCGGCGCGGGCCGTCCGTCTGTCCGCAACACCGCCGGTCAGGCGCCTTCCCGCGTCAGCCGCTCCTGCCGCTGGGCGTACACCCGGCCCAGGCTGACCTCGGCCGTCTGCTTGCGGTAGTGGTCCCGGGCGGTGGGCCGCAGCAGCTGCAGGCACCCCAGGATCAGCAGGACCAGCTCGGCGGTGGTCAGCACCCCGCGCACCCCGGCATGCCACGAGGGCATCAGGCCGAGCTCGGTGATCGCCCACCAGCGTGCGAGGCCATCGGCCGGAGCCGCGTGGTCGGGGTTGACGGTGACACCGCACGAGAGCACGAAGAGCAGCACCGCGCCGCCGGCCCACACCAGGTTGCGTGCCGTCGCCAGCGGCCGCCGGATGAGCAGGCCCAGGATCCCGAAGACCACGGCCACGATCGCCGCGACCACCGCGTTCCAGCGCAGCCCCTGCTCGGTCACCTCGACCACCAGCCGCGGATCGGCGACCTGACCCGCCAGCGGCGAGGCCAGGAACGGCGGCGCCTCAGCGGCGAGCCGGTCCAGCGCCACGACCGACACGGCGACGTCGGTCAGGGCGACCGCGGCCAGGGCGACCAGCAGGTACGACGCGATGGAGACGGTTCTGGGCGGACGGCCTGCCATGACGGGCTCCCTCGGGTCGACCGGTGCGAGTGGACGTTAATGATCGGAGCGCCGCCTGGCAAGGCCGATTCCGCGCTCAGGCGCCGGTGACCCCGTCCACGCCCTCGCGCAGGAAGTCGGCGTGGCCGTTGTGGCGGGCGTACTCGTGGATCAGGTGCAGCATCACGAAGCGCAGCGACACGTCCTGGCCCCAGCGCTTGTTGTGCGCCACGACGTCGAGCGAGGCCGCCTCGCGCTCGATGCGCCGCGCGTGCTCCACCTCCGCCTGCCAGGCCGCGAACGCCTCCGCCCGCGTCGCGCCGGTGGGGTCGTACGCCACCTGGTAGTCGTTTTCCGGGGACCAGACCAGGGTGATGTCCTCACCGTTGATCACCTTGCGGAACCAGGTGCGCTCCACCTCCGCCATGTGCCGCACCAGCCCGAGCAGCGTCAGCGTCGACGGCGGCATGGACCGCTCGCGCAGCTGCTCGTCGGTCAGCCCGTCACACTTCCAGGCCAGCGTGGCCCGGTGATAGTCGAGGAAGGACCGCAGCAGCTCACGCTCACCCGCGATCAGGGGCACATCGGGACGTTCAGTGGTCATGGCGACCTTTTCTACCAGGTCCGGCCGGGACCACCGCGGGCAAGATCGCCGTTCCGTGCCAAACCCCGCAGTCAGACCGCAGACCATGGCACGAACCCGCGATCTTCCCCCCGCGCGGGCCGCGACCCCTGCCGCGTGGCTTCGATGATCACTGTTTTCCGGTCAGGAAGTGAGGTGAGACTGCACTTCCTGACCGGAAAACGCGATCATCCCTGCCTCAACCGCCACGCGACCGCCGCGACCAGCGTGACCGGCGCGACCGCGACCAGCGTGACCGGCGCGACCGCGACCAGCGTGACCGGCGCGACCGCGACCAGCGCGACGGCGGCGCCTACCGGCGCGGTCAGCGGGACGGGAGTGGGGCGCCCGCGTCGCGCAGGGCGGTGCGGGCGGTGGCGTAGTCGGTGAGGACGGCCGTCGCAGGGGTCTCGACCAGGTCTTTGACCACCCCGGCGATCGAGTCGCGCAGGCGTTTGGCGGCGCGGCGGCGGCGGGCGCCCGCGGCGATGCGCACCACCGGGCGCACCAGGATCGCCAGCAGCAGCCCGGCCAGCAATCCCCCGGCCAGCAGCGCGGTCGGCATCGGCAGCCAGCCGTCCACCTTCGGCGTACGCAGCGGCGGCAGGGCGAGCGCCTCCATCGCCAGGCGTACGCCCAGCCACAGCAGGCCCACCAGGGCCACCGCCGTGAACAGCCACTGCAGCAGCCCGACCACGCGCCACCACCAGCGCTTGCGGGCCACCCCGAGGTCGGTGCTCGCCACCGCGCGGTCCAGCGCGTCGGGCAGGTCGTCGCGGTGCGCGCGCACGGCCGCGAGCATCGCGTCCTGCCAGGGCGCGGGCAGCGCCGCGCCGGCCCGGTCGGCCGCCTCGCGCAGCGCCTTGGCGACGCCTGCCTGTGCGGCCGGGCCGGCCGGGCTCAGCGACGTCGCGGCGGGCACCGTGGCCCGGTGGTCGCCCAGGTGCAGCCGTTCCAGCGGGTCGGCGCGGGTGCGGCGGATCCAGCGCAGCAGCGGCCAGCCGGTGGCCTTGCGGGCGCGGTGCACGTACGCCTTCTCCACGGCGGCGGTCACCACCGGCACCCCGGCCGCACCGGCCAGGGCCCCGGTGAGGGTACGTGTCGCGTCGGCGTCCAGCGCGGCCTTCGGTGGGGCGGGCGCGACGGTCGGGGCGAGCGCGGCGGTGACGTCGGCGAGGTCGGCCTCCAGCCGCCGCACCGCGGCCTGCCGCGCGAACACCGCCTGCCGGATCGCCTTGACCAGCGGGTCCAGGCCGGGCGGGCCGACCGTCGAGGTGGGCAGCACCGCCAGGTCGCCGAGGCCGTCGGCGGCCAGCAGCCGGTGCAGGTCGGACACGCACTCCTCGGCGTCGGCGGCCGACAGCAGGTCGACGGCGTTGAGCGCGACGACGGTGATGTCGCGGTGGCGGTGGAACCGGGTCAGGTAGTCGGCGTGCTGCACGCGGTCGGCGTACTTCTGCGGGTGCAGCACCCAGACGATGAGGTCCACCACCGACAGCAGCCGGTCGGCCTCGGCCCGGTGGGCGACCTGCACCGAGTCGAAGTCGGGCAGGTCCAGCAGCACCAGGCCGGACAGGTCGGGCTCGCCGCCGTCGCGGAAGTGGCGGCGGGTGACGCCGAGCCAGTCCAGCAGCGGCTCGGCGTGGTCGGCGCCCCACACGCAGGCGTGCGCCTCGCCGGTGGTGGGGCGGCGTACGCCGGTCTGGGACAGGGTCACGCCCGCCAGCGCGTTGAAGATGCTGGACTTGCCGGTGCCGGTGGCCCCCGCCAGCGCCACGACGGTGTGCAGCTGGGACAGGGCGAGCCGCTCCCCCGCGCGTCCGATCAGGCTGGTGGCCGGGGCGAGGTCGGAGCCGGGCAGCCGGCGGGCGGTGGCGGCGGTGAACCGTTCGAGCGCCGCCATCCGCTCGACCACGGTAGGGGCGCTCACGCCGCGGCTCCGTCGGGTCCGGAGATCGGGTCGGCCCGGCGGGCGGCGTCCACGGCGGCGGCCGCGGCGCGCAGGCGGTCCCCGCCGCCGTCCTCGACGCCGGTGCCCTCCAGCACCGTGTGGAAGCGGGCGGCCTCCTCCTTGAGCAGCTCGTGCACCCGGGTGAGGAAGTCCTGCCGGGCCTGCCCGGCCAGCCGCCGCACCGCGTCGTCGCCGAAGATCGCCTCCAGCACCTTCTGCGCGGCGACGGTGGCGCCCGCGCCGACGGCGATCTCGGCGCCGGTGGGGATGAACGCGGTCGCCGCGAACACCACCACCATCAGGCACAGCCCGAGCGCGTTCACGGCGTACGCGCTGAACTTGGCGGCGAACAGCCGCCCGGCGGACTCGTCACGGACCAGTTCCAGCACGCCGCGCTGCCAGTCGCGGACCATCCGGTCGGCGCGCGCGTCCAGGTCGGGCGAGACGCGGGACAGGGTCGGGTGGGCCGCCAGCAGGTCGCCGCCGGCCGGGTGGGCGCGCCAGGCGGCGGCGGCGTTCTCGGCGGCGTCGGCGGCCGCGCCGTGCACGAACGTGACCAGGTGCGACTCGAGCGCGACGATCACCTCGTCGGCCTGCTTCGGCTTGCCGGTGAACGCGCCGACGATCCGGTCGCGCAGCCGGCCGACGCGGGCCTGCAGGTTGCGCATGAACTCGCCGGTGCCGACCAGCTCCTGCCAGCGCGCCAGCACCTCGCCGCGGAACAGCGTCCCGTCGCGTACGCCGTGGTCCACCGACAGCTCGGACTCGCGGTAGGCGCTGTCGACCGACCCGGCCAGCGCGACGACCGCGGTGGACTGGGCGTCGGCCTCCTCGGCCAGGCGGCTGGTGGACGGGACGAGCGCGGCCACCGCGCCGTCGACGGTCTGGCGCACCACGGCGGCGCGGGCCGCGGCGGAGCGGGCCAGCGAGTCGAGCCAGTCGCGAAGCGGCGCCACGGCCTGCTCGGACAGCAGCCCGTGCTGGTCGAGCCGCTGCTCGTCGAGCACGAACAGCGGCACCCCGCCCAGGCCGTGCTCCTCCAGCATCTCGGTCAGGTGCGGCGCCACCTCGGCCTCGGCGCCGGGCGGCACCCGGTTCAGGATGATCGCGACGGCGGTGCCGCGGTCGCGGGCGGCGTGCAGCAGCTCCCACGGCACGGCGTCGGCGTAGCGGACGGCGGTGGTGACGAACAGCCACAGGTCGGCGGCGGCCAGCAGCTGCTCGGCCAGGGCCCGGTTGTCCTCCTCGACGGAGTCGATGTCGGGCGAGTCCAGCAGCGCCACGCCCTGGGTCAGCACGGCCACCGGCAGCACCAGCAGCCCGACGCCGCCCGCCTCGGCGCTGCCCGCCCGCCCCAGCCGGGGCAGCAGGTTGGCCTCGCTGAACCAGGCCGCGTCGGCGGGGTGGCAGACCAGCACCGGCGCCCGCGTGGTGGGCCGGCGTGCCCCGGCGACGCTGACCGGCGCCCGCACGATGCTGTTGACCAGAGTGGACTTGCCCGCGCCGGTGGACCCGCCGGCGACCGCGAGCAGCGGCGCGTCGAGGCGGGCCAGCCGCGGGATGAGGTAGTCGTCGAGCTGCCCGGCGGTGGCCTTGGCCAGGCTGGCGGCGGCGCCGGAGCCGGGCAGGGCGAGCGGGTAGCGGGTGGCGGTGACGGCGTCGCGCAGCCGGGTGAGTGCTGCGCCCAGTCCCGCGTCCGCCATGGTCACCACATAACCAGAACGGCGCGAAACATGCGTCGCTAACGGCGCGAGCCGCCGCGCATCGGCGCGGGGTCGCTCGGCCGGGCGGCGGCCGCTCAGCCGAGCAGGTCGATGACGGTCGGCTCGGCGTCGCTCGCGCGGCGGTAGACCGGCCACAGCAGGGCGAGGTCCTGCCACGGCAGGCCGACCGGGGCGTACACGGTCGGGCGGTCGGTGCCGTCGCGGGCGGGCAGCTCGCCGCGCAGCACCTCGCCGAGCGTGCCCGCGGCGGCGTCGGCGGCCAGGCCCGCGCTGCCGAGCGCGCTCGCGGCGGCCGCGAGCTCCCGGTCGTCGACCACGACCCGGGCCGCCCGCAGCAGCTCGGGCGCCAGCTCGATCTTGCCGGGCTCGTCCGCGCCGAGCGTGGTGAAGTGCTGGCGCGGGCGGGCGTCGAAGGCGTTCAGCAGCGGGCGGCGCGACCAGGTCGCCAGCACCACCACGTCGGCGGCCAGCGCCACGGCGGCCGCGCTCTCCAGCGGCAGCGCGTCCAGGGTGCGTACCCGGGTCAGGTCCAGATCGGTGCCGACCACCTCGCGCCAGGGCCGCAGGCGGCGCAGCCCGGCGGCGACGACCCGCGCCTGCGCGCCCGCGCCGACGAAGCCGAGCGTGACCGCGCCGGGGTCGGCCAGCAGGTGGGTGCCCAGCGCGGCGGCCAGGCCGGTGCGCCAGGCGGTGACGCTCGCCGAGTCGGCCAGCGCCAGCAGCTCCCCCGTCCGCAGGTCGTGCAGGCACACCACGCCGCGCAGCGCCGGGTCCGCGTCGGGGAACTTCGCGTTGACCTTCACCGTGTACGCGGGCACGCCCGGCAGCAGCCCCGGCATGAGGCACGTCGCGGTCCCCGGGCCGGGCAGGTCGGTGCGCGCCCGCAGCGGCGGCTGCGGCGGGGCGGGCGCGCGGAAGCCCGCGTCGAGCAGCTCCAGCACCTCGTCGACGTCGACGGCCCGCGTGACGTCGGAGCGGGTCAGCAGCACGGTCACGATCAGACGCTAACGCCGCGCGTCCAGCGGGGTTCGCAGACCGTTAACAAACACCTCATACCTGTGAACCGGTGTTTCATTTCCGGCGCTTCGATCTTGCTGGCAGTTTGTCCGGATGCGATACGTGATGCGCCGCTGCCGGCGGCTCGCCGTGCTCCTGACCGCCACCGTGGCGCTCGCCGCCGGGCTGCAGCTGCGCCCCGGCGAGGCCGGTCCGGCGCGTCCCGCCGCCGCGCCCGAGCGCCCCAACGTGCTGCTCGTGGTCCTCGACGACGCCCGCCCCGAGGCGATGGCGGCGCTGCCGCGCACGACGGCGTGGCTGGCCGACGGCACCGCGTACCCGCAGGCGGTCGCGGCGACGCCGAGCTGCGGCCCGAGCCGCGCCACGCTGCTGACCGGCCGGTACGCCCACAACCACGGCGTGCGCCACCAGGCCGACATCGGCAGGCTCGACCACACCGCGACGCTGCAGCGGACCCTGCACGACGCCGGGTACGCCACCGCCGCCGTCGGCAAGTTCACCAACAACTGGCCGATCGCGCAGACGCCGCCCGGCTTCGACCGCTCCGCGCTGGTCGGCGGCGGCTACACCGACGCCCGCTTCGTGGTCGACGGGCGACCGCGGCGCGTGCCGTACTCGACGACGTTCATCGGCGAGCAGGTCAACCGCTACCTGGACGGGTTCGAGGCCGACGACGGCCGGCCGTGGTTCGTGTACGCAAGCTTCACCGCACCCCACGCGCCCTACACCCCGGAGCCCGGGTACGCCGATCGCGGCTTCGCGTGGCGGCCCAGCCCCGCGGTCGGCGAGCGGGGCCGCGGCGACAAACCCGCGTACGTGCGCCGCCACGACGCCGACGCGGCCGCCGGCGACGCGATCCGCCTCGGCCAGCTGCGCACGCTGCTGTCGGTCGACGACGCGCTGGCCGGCATCCGCGAGCGCCTGTCCCGGCGCGGCGAGCTGGCCGACACGCTGGTGGTGCTGGTGTCCGACAACGGCAAGTTCTGGGGCGAGCACGGCCTGACCGAGAAGTTCATGCCGTACGCGGCCGCGTTCCGGGTGCCGCTGTTCCTGTCCTGGCCCGGCCGGATCCCGGCGGGCACCGACGACCGGCTGGCCTCCACGGTCGACGTCACCCCCACCGTGCTCGCCGCCGCGGGGCTGACCGCGGGCTACGAACTGGACGGCCGCGACCTGCGCGGTCCGGTCCGGCGGGACGCGACGCTGCTGGAGTACTGGCGCGACTCGCACAACGGCGGCTACCCCACCTGGGCCACCCGCTACGTCCCCGGCCGCCACCAGTACACCGAGTACTTCGCCCAGGGCGGCCGGACGGCCGAGCGGGAGTACTACGACCTCGCGGCCGACCCGTGGGAGCTGGTCAACCTGCTGGGCGACGCGGACCCCGGCAACGACCCGGACCCGGCCGGCGACGCCGCGACGCTGGCCGCCTGGCGGCGGTGCGCCGGCACGTCCTGCCCCTGAGCCCCGCCGGATCCCCTACCCGGTCGCCTGCCGCCAGGCGCGCAGGCGACGCCAGGCGTCCAGGCCGTCGGGCACCCACTCCCAGCCGCCGTCGGCCAGCCGCTGCTCGATCTCGTCCTCGGTGAGGAAGTCGTGCCAGGCGACCTCCTCCGGCTGCGGATCGACCGGCAGGTCGCACCGGACCTCGTAGAGGGCCGCGAACCAGCTGTGCTCGGCGGTCTCGTAGAGGAAGGTGAACAGCGGCACGGGCGCGGGCAGCCCGGACACGCCCAGCTCCTCCTCGGCCTCGCGCAGCGCGGCGGTGTCGTAGGACTCCCCCGCGCCGACCACGCCGCCGACCCACATGTCGTAGCACGACGGGAAGACCAGCTTGCCCGCCGTGCGCCGGTGCACGAACACGCGGCCGGCGCCGTCGCGGGCCAGCACGAACACGCAGCGGTGGCGCAGCCTGCGGGCGTACGCCTCGGCGCGGACGGCCGTGCCGATCACCCGGTCCCGCTCGTCGACGATGTCCAGCAACTCGTCCGCCGAGCGCGGCGCCTGCTCCACCATGCCGCCCATTCAACACTCGCCACGATCATGGGTGGCACGCGGCCCGCGCCGAGTCACCCGCCGGAGGGATGGCTCCACTGTGGACTGATTGCTATATTTCCATGAATTGATCACACACAACTGAACACACGGGGAGGACACGTGAAGAACACGTGGCAATGGGTCATGCGCGCGGCAGCAGCCGCCGCGCTGGCCCTCATCACGTTGGCGGGCACCGCCGCACCCGGCGCCGCCGCGCAGCACGCACCGGACAGCCACGAGCGGGAGCTGGTCACCGCGGTCGAGTTGCCCGGCGGCATCGTCAAGGTGACCATCTACACGCCGGCACCGGGCGTCAGCGTCGAGCAGCTCGCCGCCAACCTCGGCATCACCGCCCCCGCGCGGGTGATCCGGCCGATGGACCCGTTCCAGTGCTACTACGGCACGGCGTACGCGCTGGACAGCGGCCGCTGCCCGCCGATCAAGTGGTCGGGAACGCGGCCGGTCGTCTACTTCCGCGACTACAGCAACGCCAACTGGCCCTTCAGCGCCGCGATTCCCAGCTGGAACACCAGCCCGGACATCGACGTGTGGCACCGGACGAGCGCCTGCCCGAGCGGATCGCACTGCGTGACGGTCTACAACGGCAACTACGGCGCCACCGGGCTGGAGGGTGAGACCACCTACAGCTACTACACGACGAGCCGGACCTTCGTCGACGGCACCGTCGTCATCAAGGTCAACGACTACTACCACAGCACCTACTCCCAGCGCCGTCAGACGGCCTGCCACGAGGTCGGGCATGCCATCGGCGTCGGCCACAACGTGTCGACGGCCAGCTGCATCTACGCCGTCGGCGGCACGGCGCAGAACCCGTCCGGCGACGACATCAACCTGCTCACTCACGTCATCTACTGAGTCCGGGCGAGGCTCGGCCGCAACCGGTGGCCCGCCCCGCCCGTCCAACCCGACAACGCACGTTCCGATCGGCGGGGTGGCCCACCGGCCCGGTGGGCCACCCCGCACCAGCGGGGAGGTGGGCGCATGCCCGGAATTCGCCGAACGAGGGCGGTGCTGACCGCAGCCGTCCTGGCGGCGGTGCTGTCCGCCGCCACCGGCTGCGCCGGCCAGCAGCGGCAGGCACCGGCGGAGCAGGATGCGGCTGCGGCCCCAGCCCCGACCGGCGAGCACCGCGTCCGGCTGGTCAGCCACTGCGGGATCGACGTCATCAGCTTCGACGGCCGCAACTGGAGGGCGACGGCGCCGGCGCCGGACCCGGGCGGCCGCGCCGACAAGTCCACCGGGGTCACCACCTACGACGGGCACACCAGCGGCACCATCCGCTACCTCGACGCCGACCGCATCCAGTTCACCTCAGCCGATCCCGCGCTGACGATCGAGTTCCGGCCCACGGACCGGCCGGTGCAGCCCTGCGACTGAGGCCGCCGGCCGCGTGAACAGCGGGCGGGCGGCTGGGCCACCCGGCGCGGGACCGTGCTGGAACAATGGCCCCATGTCCGAAACCGACATCAGTTCCGACGTCAGTGCCGACATCGCCGCCTGCGCCCAGGCCCACGCCCGGCTGCATCGCACCCTGGACGGCCTCGACGACGCCGCGGTGCGCGCGCCGAGCCTGCTGCCCGGCTGGACGGTGGGCCACGTGCTGACCCACCTGGCGCGCAACGCCGACAGCGTGGTGCGCCGGCTCGACGGGGCGGCCCGCGGCGAGCTCGTCGACCAGTACGAGGGCGGCCGGGCGGGCCGGGCGGCGCAGATCGAGGCCGGGCACGGGCGCGGCGTCGCCGAGCTGGTCGCCGACGTCGTCGCCGCCGACGAGGCGGTCGAGGCGGCGTTCGCCCGGACCCCGGCCGACGTGTGGCGGCGGCAGGTGCAGACCGGGGACGGCAGCCTGATCACCGCCGCCTACCTGCTGTTCGCACGCTGGCGCGAGGTCGAGGTGCACCACGCCGACCTCGGCCTGGGCTACGGCTGGCAGCAGTGGCCCGACGGCCTGGTCGCCCGCTGGCTGCCGGAGCTGCTCGCGAGCCTGCGCGGGCGGGCCGACGAGCGGGCGCTGGCGGCGTGGGCGCTGGGCCGCGCACCCGCGCCCGAGCTGCGGCCCTGGGGCTGAGCCGCCCGCTGTCGGACCCCGCCGCTACCGTCACCCCCGATTCGATCTTCAGTGCTCAGGAGGGTGACCTTGTCGGTTCCGGTGTTCCGGGTCGAGCCCGGGGACGCGTCCTCGCCGGTGGTCCTGCACGTGCCGCACGCCTCGCGGCGGGTCGGCGAGCCGGCGGCGAGCGGCCTGGTGCTCGACGGCGCGGCGCTGGCCGCCGAGCTGGACCACATGACCGACGCGCACACCGACCTGATCGCGGCGGGCGCGGCGCAGGCGTCCCGGCTGCGGCCGTGGCGGTTCGTCAACGAGTGGTCGCGGCTGGTCGTCGACCCGGAGCGGTTCCCCGACGACCGCGAGGTGATGCGCGCGGTCGGCATGGGCGCGGTGTACACGCGCACCTCGCACGGCGAGCGGCTGCGCGCCGACGACCCGGACGTGGAGCGGCGCCTGCTGGACCGGCACTTCCACCCGTACGCGGCGGGCATGACGGCGCTGGTGGACGAGCGGCTGGCCGCGACCGGACGCGCGATCGTGCTGGACGTGCACTCCTACCCGTCCCTGCCGCTGCCGTACGAGCTGCACGGCGACGGACCCCGGCCCCAGGTGTGCCTGGGCACCGACGTCGCGCACACCCCGCCCGCGCTGCGCGCCGCCGCGCGGGAGGCGTTCGCCGCCTACGAGGTCGGCTTCGACAGCCCCTTCGCGGGCTGCTACGTCCCGCTGAAGCACTACGGCACGGACCCCCGGGTGACCGCGCTGATGATCGAGGTCCGCCGCGACGTGTACGCGACCGAGCCCGGCGGCCCGCCGCACGAGGGCCTGCCCCGCCTCGCCGCCGCGCTGTCCGCCCTCGTCGACGCCCTGGCCTGACCGCCGCCGCGACCCGGCCGCCGCCGCCCCGATAACCGCGGGACCGGTGGCGGCGGGGCTGGCAGGATGTGCGGCGTGACGTACGAGGTGCGGCCGCTGCGGCCGGAGGAGAACAAGCTCGCGTGGGACCTGGGCAGTCTCGCCTTCGGCTACCACGAGCAGGCCATGCCCGAGACCTGGGGCGCGAACGCGCCGGGGCGCAGCACGCTGGGCGTGTTCGACCCGGCGGGCCGCCTGGTCGCCAAGGCGGTGGACCGCGAGCAGGGCCAGTGGTTCGGCGGCCGGGTCGTGCCGGTCAGCGGGATCGCCGGGGTCGCGGTCGCGCCGGAGCTGCGCGGGCGCGGCCTGGGCCGGCTGGTGCTGACCAGCCTGCTGGCGGGTGCGCGGGAGCGGGGCGCGGCGATCAGCACCCTGTTCGACACCACGCCCCTGCCGTACCGGGCGCTGGGCTGGGAGGAGGTCGGCGCGCTGACGTACCACACGGTCGGGGCGCGGGTGCTGGCCGAGATCCGCCCCGACCCGAAGACGGAGCTGCGGCCCGCGACCGAGGCCGACATCCCGGCCGTGTACGAGCTCTACCGCCGGGTCGCGCGGGCGGGCACCGGCCTGATGGAGCGTTCCGGGACGCTGTTCACGGCGACCCCGGAGCAGCTGCTGGCCGACTACCACGGCTTCACCGTCGCGGTCGACGGCGCGGGCGAGCTCGTCGGGTACGCGAGCTGGGACCGCGGCCCCGGCTACGACGCGAGCGGCAAGCTCACCGTGGACGACCTGATCGGGGCGACGCCGGAGGCGACCCGCACGCTGCTGGCGATGTTCGGCGGCTGGGCCAGCGTCGCGCCGACCGTGGTGATCCGCTTGGGCGTCGAGGACCCGGTCTGGTCGCTGCTGGCCCGGGTGGACGCGAAGGTCGCCTCGGCCCAGCCGTGGATGCTGCGCGTCGTCGACGCCCCGGCCGCCGTCGCGGCCCGGGGCTGGCCGCGCCACCTGTCCGGCACCGTGGACCTGGCCCTGACCGACGACGTCTGCCCCTGGCACCAGGGCAACCACCGCCTCGTCCTCGACGGCGGCCAGGCCCGCCTCGAACCCGGCGGCACCGGCGCGGCCCGCCTCACCCCGCGCGGCCTGGCCGCCTGGTACGCGGGCGCCGCGTCCCCCGACCAGCTCCGCCGCGCCGGTTTCCTGTCCGGCGGCGACCCGGACACCGACGACCTGCTCCGCACCGCCACCGCCGGCCCCGCCCCCGGCTGGATCATGAGCGCCGGCTCGCCGGTGACCGACGCCCAGGTGGGACTGCACCGCGCGTCCTGGTCGTTCCAGCGGGTCAGCGGCGATG
>NZ_JBFAOU010000186.1:0-14976 GCF_040675365.1 Catellatospora sp. NPDC049609
CGCGCTGATGTTCGGCCGCCGCAGCTACGAGGTGTTCGCGCCGGTCTGGCGCGACTCCGACGACCACGCCGCCTACAAGGAGCTGCCCAAGTACGTCGTGTCGGCCACGCTGGGCGACGACGCGCTCGTCGACGGGTGGGGCGAGACGGCGATCCTGCGCTCGACCGACGACGTCGCGGAGCTCAAGAAGGGCGAGGGCGGCGCGATCTTCATCCACGGCAGCGCGGAGCTCGCCCGGCGCCTGGCCGAGGCCGGCCTGATCGACCGGTACCACCTGCTGGTCTTCCCGGTGCTGCTCGGCGCGGGCAAGAGCCTGTTCAGCAAGGCCGACATCGACAAGCAGGTGCTGAAGCTGCGGGCGTCCGAGAGCTACCCCAACGGCATCGTCAAGCTGGTCTACGACGTCGCGGCCTGACCCAGGCTCAGCGCGATCGCGCCGCCCGCGCCGTCCTGGAGCTGGCGCGCCGTACGCCCGACGTAGCGGCGCAGCGCCCGGGCCAGGTGCGGCGCGTCGAAATACTCCAGTCCACAGACGACCTCGGCGATCGGCACGCCCGCGGCCAGCAGCGTCGCGGCCTCGCGGGCGCGTTCGACCTGGCGCACCGTGCCCTGGGTGAGCCCGGTCGCCGCCTGGAACCGCCGCTCCAGGGTGCGTGGCGACACGTCCGGGCGACGGCCCCGGAGCACCTCGGCGACCAGCGGGTCACGGACCACCGCACCGGCCCGGACCAGGCGGTCGACCAGGGCCTCGACGTCGTCGGGGCCGGGGGTCTCCCAGCGGGCGCCGTCCAGCCGGAAGGTGCGGCGGGTGGTGTCGGGCAGTTCGACGCCCCCGTCCACGAGCGCGGCCGCGGGCAGGGACCGCAGCGACGTGCCCACGGCGAACTCGACGCCGACGAAGGAGGCCCCTTCGGGCACGGGCGCGGTGCCGGCCCTGGTCTCGGGACCGGAGACGGTCGCGTACGCCCTGCCCTCGTGCTGCCAGAACACCAGGCCCCAGCTCACCGCGGCGACGGAGGTCATCTGCGTGACCTGCTCGCTCGTGCAGGTCCACACGGTGCCGACCCAGGTCGAGTCAGACCCGCGCGTCTGGAACCGCAGCACCACCGGGCAAGGATACGCGCGGGCGGGCAGGTGCGCGCGCCGTCGCGGTCCCTACACCTGCCAGACGTCCACGCAGGTGGTGTCGGCGGTGTTCCAGCGGGCCAGCAGGTGGTGGCCGTCGGCGCTGAACGCGGTGCGCACCGAGCGGGCGTCGCTGATGTCGGTGCGGAACACCTCCTCGTCCGTGCCCGCCTCGTGCAGCCACACCGCGCTGCCCGCCGCGCCCGCCCGCAGCCGCCCGTCCGGGCTGTCGCACTCGGGCGCGAACCCGTCGTGCGGGCTGCGGTCGGTGAACCCGGCGTAGCGGCGGAACAGGTCCTCGCCGACCATCTCCTCGATGACGGTGCCGGTGCCCAGGTCCCACAGCGTCGCCACGTCTCGCACGTACCGTCCGACGTGGACCTTCCGGTCGGCCTCGGCGATCAGCCGCCAGTGGCCCTCGTGCACCAGCACCCGGACCGGCTTGTTGTTCGGCGCGGCCTTGAAGCTGCTGGTCAGCTCGCCGCTGGCGACGTCCCAGACGGCGAAGTGGCCGTCGTGGTCCCAGGACACGAGCGCGAGCCGGTCGCCGGGGGCGACGAACACCCGGCCCTGGACCGACTCGACGCGCTGCCGGGGCCGGATCTCGTTGACCACCGCGCCGGTGGCGATGGAACGCGTGCGCACGTACGCGCCGGTGCGTTCGCACTCCACGAGCAGCTCGTGGTCGGGGGTGAGCAGCCAGTCGCCGGTGGCGCGCATGCGGTGCCGCTTGGCGGCCCGGTCGCCGCTGATCAGCTTCGCCGAGCGGCTCATCGCCGCGACCGTGTCCGAGGTCAGCAGGCCGCCCGGGGCGACCCGCTGCTCCATGAGGATGCCGTCGCGCTGGGCGGTGAGGTCGTACACCCGGTCGTCGGCGGTGCGCACCTGGGCCAGCGTCGCGCCGGTGCCGTACTGCGCGCCCGGCTCGACCAGCCAGCGCACCAGCCGCGTCCGGCCGTCGGGTACGTCCCAGCTCAGCGGCTCCATGCGCCATGTCGCGGTGTTGGCCGGCACGCGGCGGGCGGCGACCCGGCCCGCCCAGCGGGCGGCGCCGCGGATCACCGCGTGCTCCGGGTCGGTGGGGTGCCGCACCGGGCGGCCCAGCTCGGCGCGCAGCACCGCGCGGGCCGCGGGCAGCCGCGACGCACCGCCGACCAGCAGCACGCCGGTGACGTCGGCCAGCGTGAACCCGGCCCGCGCGACCACGGCCCGGCAGCTCGCGGCCAGCCAGCGCAGCGTCGGCTCGGCCAGCCGGTGCAGCCCGCCGCGGTCGAGCCGGTATGGCGGGGCGGCCGGGGTGATCCGGTCGGCGACCTCCTCCGACTCGGACAGCCGGTGCTTGACCGAGCGCACGAAGTCGCCCGCGGCGTACCGGGCGAGCAGGCCCGCGTCGCCGCCCGCCTGCAGCGCCGGGGACAGCCAGTCGTGCAGCGCCGCGCGCAGGTCGTTGACGAGCAGCAGGTCGAAGTCCTGCCCGCTGCCCGAGGTCTCGTGCGCCAGGATGTCGGTGCGCTCGTCGTGCACCCGCGCCAGCGACACCGACCAGGACGCGCCCAGGTCGCAGACCAGCACCAGCGCGCCGTCGGGCTGGTCGCCGTGGGTGTACGGGTCCAGCACCGCCGCGGCCGCGTCGCCGACCAGCTCGACGTCGGGGAACCCGGCTTCGCTCGCGAGCGCGATGAGCGCCTCGCGCCGCCGGTCCTGCGGGCCGTAGGAGTCGGGCACGGTCAGCGCGAGCCGGTCGACCTTGACCCCGTGGCGGTGTTCGGCCTCCAGCCGCAGCACCCCCAGGTATGCCGCGAGCACCTCCTGGCCGGTGGCCTGCCGGTCGCCGAGGCGCACCGGCCCGCCGGTGTCCAGCGCCTGGCGCGGCCCGGCGGCGAACCAGCGGGGCAGGGTGTCGCGCCGCAGCACGGCGGCCGTGCCGACGAGCAGGCTCTCGCCGTCGAGGCATACCGCCGAGGGCCAGCTCAGCGCCCCGGTGACCGGGCATGGAACGGGGTGGACCTGCGTCCCGGCGACGAGTGCCGCCGTGGTCTGGTACGTGCCGAAGTCGACCACCAGGAGGTGCTGTGCCATAGCGGACTCCCGATTTGCTCCGAAGCGACCCGAAGTGACGCCGTCGTCAGCCGCGTTGATGGTCGCCGATGCTATCGACCGGCTGTTGCAGGCGGGTTAACCGTCCGCGTGTCCGTGTGAACAGGCCGTGGATCCGTCCGGGCCGCGGCGGGCGGTGCGGACGGTGGGGCGGGCCAAGATCATCCGACTTGCCAGGCAAGTGGGCGAAAGTCGGTCCAAGATACGCCCAGTTGCCTGGCAAGTCGGGTGATCTAGAGGGGGGCGCCGGTCTTGCCCCAGGGTTTGTAGACGGACAGGACGGTGGCGGTGGTCAGGACGATGACGGAGGCGATGGAGCCGTCCATGACCTGCATGGCGGGTTCGGTGAGCGTGCCGGCGCGGGCCGCGTCGACGGCGTCGACCAGGGCCGGGTGGCGGGTCAGCATCGGCACGACGAGCACGGCGATGTTCAGCACCAGTTTGACCGCGACCCACCAGTGGCGCAGCAGGCCCCAGTGCGTGCCCAGGCCCAGGATCACGCCGGTGACCAGGGCGGCCAGGCCCAGCGGCAGCATCGCGGCGGTGTCGAAGGACAGCATCAGGGAGTACGTCGCCAGCCTGGTCGCCGCGTCGCCGGAGGACTGCGCGGTCAGCGCCATGACCAGCAGCGCGTAGGCGACGCCGAGCCAGCCGACCGAGGTGACGACGTGGATGGTGAGCAGGAGGCGGCGCGCGTTGCGGGGCAGCCGGCGCGGCTGCGGGGGAGCGGTGCGCGCAGGCCGGGTCGGGGCGCCTGTGGCGGGGGCGGGGGCGGGCATGGTCATTCTCCTGTCCATCCGGGCCGGACCAGGCCCGACTCGTACGCCTCGACGACCAGGTGGGCCCGGTCGCGCACGCCGAGCTTCACCATCGCCCGGCTGACGTGGGTCTTGGCGGTGGCGGGGCTGACGAACAGCCGCTCGGCGATCTCGTCGTTGGACAGCCCGGCGGCGACCAGGGCCATCACCTCGCGCTCGCGGTCGGTGAGCGCGTCCAGCGCGGCCGTGCGGGCGTTGTCCCGGGGGCGGCGCGAGCGCTGGGCGTACTCGGCGATCAGGCGCCGGGTGACGCCGGGGGACAGCAGCGCGTCGCCGCGGGCGACCACCCGCACCGCCTGGATCAGGTCGGCGGGTTCGGTGTCCTTGACCAGGAAGCCGCTGGCCCCGTCGCGCAGCGCGTCGAAGACGTACTCGTCGAGGTCGAACGTGGTCAGGATGACGACCTTGACGTCGGCCAGCGCGGGGTCGGCGGCGATGCGGCGGGTGGCCTCGATGCCGTCCAGCCGGGGCATGCGGATGTCCATGAGCACGACGTCGGGGTGCAGCGCGGCGGTCTGGCGTACCCCCTCCTCGCCGTCGGGGGCCTCGCCCACGACGGTGATGTCGTCCTGCGCGGACAGCAGGGCCCGGAACCCGGCGCGGACCAGCGCCTGGTCGTCCACGAGCAGCACCTTGATCATGAGTCGCCTCCGGTGGGCAGGACGGCGCAGACGGTGAACCCGCCCTCGGGCCGGGGGCCCGCGGCGACGGTGCCGCCCAGCGAGGCGACCCGCTCGCGGATGCCGGACAGGCCGTTGCCCTCGGCGGCGTCGCCGCCCCGGCCCCGGTCGGTGATGTCGAGGACCACCTCGTCGGTGTTGTAGCCGACGGTGACCTGCGCGCTGTCGACTCCGGCGTGGCGGTGCACGTTGGTCAGCGACTCCTGCACGATCCGGTACGCCGCCAGGTCGACCGCGGTCGGCAGCGCGCGGGGCTGTCCGGTGGTGCGGACCTCGACCCGCAGCCCGGCCGTGGCGAAGCGGTCGACCAGCTCGTCGATCCGGTCCAGGCTGGGGGCGGGGCTGCGCGGGGCCTGCTCGTCCACGCCGCGCAGCACGCCGAGGGTCTGCCGCAGCTCGCGCAGGGTGTCCCGGCTGGCCTGCTTGATCGCGGCGAGCGCGGTGCGGGCCTGCTCCGGGTCGTCGTCGAGCAGGTGCAGCGCCACCCCGGCCTGCACGTTGATCAGGGAGATGTGGTGGGCGACGACGTCGTGCACCTCGCGGGCGATGCGCAGCCGCTCGTCGCCGGCGCGGCGGCGGCGCTGCTCCAGCAGCCGGGCGCGGTTGCTGGCGATCACCTGGGCGATCAGCAGCACCCCGGTCAGCACGGCCGCCGACACCACGGCCCGCCACACGAGCTGGTGGTTGTCCCAGCCGAGCAACACGAACACCAGCCAGCCCGCGAGGGCGGTGACCCACGCGGCGAGCCGGTGGCCGAGCACCACGGCGCCGACCAGCGTGAACAGGAAGGCGAGGAAGAACGGGCCGGGCGGGTAACCGAGCGAGACGTACGTCCCGGTCAGCGCGGTCACCGTCGCCAGCGCGGCGGTCATGTGCACGTGCCACAGCCACATCGCCGCCGCCGAACCGGCCAGCAGGGCGTACCCGAGCAGGTCCAGCGTCCGGAACGGCGCCTCGGGCACCTGAGTGGCGGCGAACCGGCTCGCGAAGGTGACGCCGATGATCTGGATGAACGCGATGATCAGGGGGAACAGCCGTGCGCGGCTGGGTCGGTCCGGATGGTCCCAGGTCATGCCCACCACGCTAGGCCCGGATCAGCACCCCCGTCGTCGCACACCGGGAGTCACCCCGCCTACTCCCCCTGGGAGTACACCGCAAGGAAGGGCACCTTCACCACGCCATGTGTAGTAGAAGGTGCCCGTGTCAACCCCGACCCGTTGACACGGCCCGGTGGGTGCGGGGCCGGGCGGCCGGGCGCGCCGGATCCCTGCATCGCGCGCGGACGCGGTTCGCCCGCGAGCTGGCGTCGGCCGGGGGTGACCGTGTAACAGCCCGGCGCGGCCGGACATGGACAGGCAGGCGGCACAGCCGCGGAGGCGGGAAGGGACGAAGACGATGGCCGAGCGACACGAACGGCTGTACGGCCACGTCAGGCAGGCCACCCGGCTCGGCGCGGAGAGCGTCGCGGCGCTCGGCGACGGTGCCGCCAGGGACGCCCTGTTCGAGGAGATCACCAGGACGGACACCGCTGCGACGGCGGTCCGGGCGGTCCGGGCGGGCCGTCGGGTGCGTCCGCTGCTGGTCTCCGCAGGGGTCGCTACGGTGGTGCTCGCCGCGGTCGTGGTGCCGGGCCTGTTCGGTTCCGGGGACGAGCCGGGCCCGCTGTCGGCCGTGCCGTCCCTGGCCGCGTCCCCGGCCGTGCCGTCACCGCAGGCCGCATCCCCGGCGGTGTCGACGGCGTCACCCGCGCCACGGGGCGATGTGTTCGGGGGGTCGCAGACCATGAGCTGCGTCGAGCAGTACACGCTGCCGAACCTCGCCACGCGGCGGTTCGCGTTCGACGGCGAGGTGGTCGCCGTCGGGACGGGACGGGCCCCCGGCGATCCGCTCGACCTGTACGCGCCCGTGACCTTCCGGGTGAACCACTGGTATCGCGGCGGCACCGCCGAGCGGATCACGATCGCGATGCTGTCCGCGGGTGGCAGCGTGGACACCGTCGCCTACCGGGTCGGCCGGCGCCTCCTGGTGTCCGGGGAGGACCGGTGGGGCGCCCGGACGCTCACCGACCCGGTCGCCTGGCCCTGCGGCTTCACCCGCTGGTACAGCGAGGACGAGGCGGCGGACTGGTCGCGGGCGTTCGGCTGAGGCGGCCGTGCACCGCCCGCGGAGGCGACCCGCACGCTCGCGGGGCGGGTCAGGCGCCGACCGGCTGCGTCCCGGTGGACAGGGCGGCCAGCACCGCCATGGCGCGGTCGGCGTCGGCGCAGCGTACGAACAGGTGGTCGTGGAAGTAGCCGGCCACCACGTTGCAGCTCATGCCGAGCTCGGCCAGCGCGCCGGAGACGGCGGCGGTCAGCCCGACCGCGTCCAGCGCCGAGTGCACGCGCAGCGTGATCCAGGTGGCCACGAAGTCATAGGGCAGCCCGGCCACGTCCGCCTCGGCACGCATCACGACCAGCGTGGTGCCCTCCGGCTCGGCCACCGTCACGACCGGGTGCACCCCCGGCGGGACGGTGCCCGTGATGGTGGTGAAGACGTACTCGTACGGGTGCCGCTGCGGCTGCAGCCCGCGCAGCAGCAACGCCAGGTCGTGTTCTCCGGTCACGGCAGTCATCGTCGCATCTCCACCCTCAGCCGACCGTCATCACGAGCGTGTGCCAGCCGGTCGCGCCGTCCGGGAACGGGTCGGCCCGCTGCTCGGGCTGCACCTGCCCGGTGCCGTCGGTGGCGCGGACCCGCAGCGTGTGGCTGCCCTTCGTGGCGGCCCAGTCCCAGGTCCACTGCACCCAGGTGTCGGTCGAGGCCGTCGGCAGCAGCGTGGCCTGCCGCCACGGGTCGCCGTCGACCTGCACCTCGACCGCGCTGATGCCGCGGCGCTGCGCCCAGGCCACCCCGGCCACGGTCACCGGCCCCGGCGCGAGCCGCGCGAACGCCTTGGGCCGGTCGATGCGCGAGGCCGTCTTCACCGGCGCCTGCGCCGCCCAGCCGCGCTGGGTCCAGTAGGCGTCGTAGGTCGCGAACGTCGTCAGCTCCAGCTCGGTGATCCACTTTGCCGCGCCGACGTACCCGTACAGGCCGGGCGTCAGCATGCGGATCGGGAAGCCGTGCTCCAGCGGCAGGGGCTGCCCGTTCATGGCCAGCGCCAGCATCGCGTCCCGGCCGTCGAGCACGGTGGCGACCGGGGTGCCGATGGTGATCCCGTCCGCCGCGCGCGCCACGAGCTGGTCCGCGCCGGCCTGCACGCCTGCCGCGCGCAGCAGTGGCGCCAGCGGCACGCCGAGCCAGCGGGCGGTCCCGACGTACGGGCCGCCGACCTCGTTGGATACGCAGTTGAGCGTGATGTCCCGCTCCGTCAGCGGCCGTTTGATCAGGTCGTCGAAGGTGAGCTCGACGGGGCGGTCGACCCTGCCGGTGATCTTCAGGGTCCAGTCGCGCGGGTCGATCCGGGGCACGGTCAGCGCGATGTCGACGCGGTAGAAGTCCTGGTTCGGGGTGTAGAAGCCGGGCGTGGTCAACGCCGGCGGCGCGGGGTCGGCCGGGGCGGGCAGGGTGATCTGTCCGCGGGCCTGGTCGGCGGCCTGCGCGCCGCGCCTGCGGACCAGCGCCGCGACGCCTCCGGCCAGCGCCGTTCCCAGCGCCACCAGCCCGGCCGCGACGAGGAACCCGCGCCGCCCGGTCCCCGCCCGATCCGAGCCGGGCTGTCCCGCCTGTGCCCCTGGGGATGGGGGCGGGGGTGCGGGAGAGATCGGGGCGGGGGCGGCCTTCGGGGCGAGCCACGCGAGCAGGGCCGCCGACACCGCGCCGGCCAGCAGGGCGGGCAGGGCGTCGAGCGGGCGTCCGCCGGGGCGGGTCAGCGCGGCGGCCGCGCCGCCCAGGCCGAGCAGCCCGACCAGGACCAGTGCCGCGGTGCGGTGGCGCACCGCGAGCACGCCCGCCGCGGCGGCCAGGGCCGCGAGTACCAGCAGGATCGTGCCGATGAGCAGGGGCTTGTCGTACGTGCCGAAGGTGCTGACCGCGTACTCCTTCACCGGCGTCGGGGTGGCGTCGATGACGGTGCCGCCGATGGCGACCAGCGGTGAGGCTTCGGGGCGGGTGAGCGAGGCGACGAGCTCCGCGGTGGCGATGCCGCCCGCTGCGGCCAGCAGCCCGGTGAGGGCTGGGCGGATCAGCTGTCGCATGGGGTGCCTCCAGGAGGGTGGAGGGCACCTTCCGCCAGGGACGCGTGGGAAGGTGCCCTCCCGTCCGTCAGGACGGCGGCATGAGGACGCCGTCGACGAGGTAGACCACGCCGTTGCGGGTCGGGATGTTGCCGCAGATGATGGTCGCGGTGTCGTTGACCTTGAAGTCCTGGCCGCTGCCGGTGACCGTGATGTCCTGACCCTCCAGGGTCTGGTGGGTGCCGGCGATCTTGTCCGCGGCGACCTTCTGGCCCACCACGTGGTAGGTCAGGATCTTCTTGAGCTGCTCCGGGTTGGCCAGCACCTGGTCGAGCTGCTCCTTCGGGATCTTCGCGAACGCCTCGTTGACCGGTGCGAAGACGGTGACCGCCTCGGCGCTGTTGAGCGTGTCGGCCAGGCCCGCCTGCTGCACGGCCGCGGTGAGCGTGGCCAGCTGCGGGTTTGCCGCGGCCGCGGTGGCCACGGGCTGCTGGGCCATCATCTCCAGGCTGCCTGGGTTGGCCGGGTCCGTGGGGAGCGTGCCGCACCCCGGCCCGAACACGCCCGCGGCCCCCGGCGTCGCTGTGCCGGTCGGCACGGTCGTGGGCACGGCCGTGGGCACGCCGGTCGGCTGCGCGGTCGGGGTGGTCGCGTTCTCGCTTCCGCAGGCTGCGAGGCCTAGCGAGAGCGAGAACGCGGCGACGGCGAAGACCGTCGTGAGCTTCCTCTTCCCGTACATGACGGTGGTCCTTTCTCCGGTGGAAACCTCCACCGTGATTCGACACTGAACCCGTCATGGTTTGGCGCGATTGGCTCAAATTTTGTCTGATTTTTTCTATTTCATAGGTATCTGGGCGACGATAGGTAGAGTCGGGGTGGTCGAGCCGCCCGCCGGCTCCACCGTCACACCCAGCGCGTCCGCGGCGTCCACGCCGTCGACCAGGTGCGTGGCGGTGCTCTGCCCGGCGGCGAGCACCCCGACCGAGCGCGGCGTGGCACCGTCCATCAGCCAGAACTGGTACGCCTTCTGCGCGCCCGGCGAGTGCGTGGCCAGCAGGACCACCGCGGCGTTGCGGCTCGGCGCGGCCACCACGGTGACCTTGCCGCCGCCCTGCACGTCGGCCGTGCGCACGGTCGCGTCCGGCGCGGTGAGCACCGCCTGCGTGCGCGCCAGCTCCTGCCGCGCCGCCTGCGCCGCCGCCTGCTCGGAGCGCACCCGCTGCTCCTGCACCGCGTACGTGCCGCCGACCAGTGCCGCGACCAGCAGGCACGCGGCCGCGGTCAGCGCCGCCGGATGCCGCCACCACCGGGCCCGCGCACCCCGCCGCTCGCGCACCGGCCGGGCCGGCGGGAGCTGGCGGGTCCGCCGCACCGCCGACAGCACCTGGTCGCGCATCCCCGGCGGCGGCACCGACCAGGTGTCCTCGGCCAGCCGGGCCGCGGTCTCGTTCAGCTCGGTCACCTCGGCCGCGCACGCCGAGCAGCCGCGCAGATGCTGCGCGAACGTCTCGCGTTCGGACTCGTCGAGCGCGTGCAGCACGTACGCCCCCGCCAGCGAGTGGATCTCACTGTGCTCGCTCATGCCGCCACCCCGCTCCGCTCGGCGCCGCCATGAGTTCCACCGAAGCCCATGATTCTCATGCCGCCACCTCCACGCCGAGGCAGTCGCGCAGCCGGATCAGGCCGTCGCGCATGCGGGTCTTGACCGTGGGCAGCCCGGCCCCGAGCAGCTGCGCCACCTGCTGGTAGGTGTAGCCGCCGTAGTAGGCCAGGGTGATCGCCTCCCGCTGCAGCTCGGTCAGCGTCTTGAGGCAGCGGCGCACCTGCTGCCGCTGCAGCTGCGCGGTGGCCTGCTCGACCACCTCGTCGGCCGGGGTCTGCGCCGCCTCCGGCGCCAGCCGCCGCTCCCGGTCCAGCGCGGCCTGCTCCGAGCGCACCCGGTCCACCGCCCGCCGGTGCGTGATCGTGAAGATCCAGGCGGTCGCGGAGCCCCGCGCGGGGTCGAAGCGGGTCGCCGTACGCCACACCTCCAGCAGTGCCTCCTGCGCCACCTCCTCGGCCTGCGCCGGATCGCGCAGCACCCGCCGGGCCAGGCCGTACACGCGGGGCGCGACCAGGTCGTAGAGCCTGGTGAACGCCGCCTCGTCGCCGCGGGCGACCGCCCGCAGCAGGGCCGCGGCGTCGACGGGCGCGGGGGCGTCGGGCACCCGGGCCAGATGATCGGGCCGCTGGTACGGCTGCTCGTCACCGTTCACTGTCACGCCCTTCCGGGGCAGAGGTGTTTCACCCGTCACTTGGGTACCACAACTCATTCGGCGCCGCCGCGCACGCGGATGGGTCCGTTCGCCACCACCTCTCCCGATCATCATGCGCCACGTGTCCGGAGGGCGACATGAGTGATCGAAAAGGCCGTCGTCGATCGGGTGATCCCGCTCTCAGGGGAGCGCGCACGGCCCCGCGACCTGCGTAAGGTCAATAACGGAACCGTGTCGTTCCGCAACTCCCCCCACCCTGGCGCGCTCGCTGAGCCACCGCGAGACGCTGCCCGGTCACCGGCCAGCCCGCTCGACGAGGAGCACCTGGCCCGGGTCGGCGACGACGTCGCGGCCCGACCGCACACCCCCGTCGAAAGGCACAACGATGACCGCCACGGTCTCCCGCACGGAGTCTCCGGAGCCCGCCGCTCCGGCCCTGCACCCCCGGCGCTGGCTGGCGCTCACCATCATCGCGATCGCCCAGCTCATGGTGGTCCTCGACGCGACCATCGTGAACATCGCCCTGCCCGAGATGCAGCACGCGCTGGACATCAGCGACGCGGACCGGCAGTGGGTGCTCACCGCGTACACGCTGACCTTCGGTGGTCTGCTGCTGCTCGGCGGCCGCATCGCCGACTACTGGGGCCGCAAGCGGACCTTCATCGCGGGTGCGATCGGCTTCGCGCTCGCCTCGGCGCTGGGCGGTCTCGCCTGGGACGGCCTGAGCCTGTTCGCCGCGCGCGGCCTGCAGGGCGCCTTCGGCGCGCTGCTCGCCCCGGCCGGCCTCGCGCTGCTGACAGTGCTGTTCACCGAGGCCAAGGAGCGCGCCAAGGCGTTCGCCGTGTACGGCGCCATCGCCGGCGGCGGCGCGGCGCTCGGCCTGCTGCTCGGCGGCGTGCTCACCGAGTACTTCGACTGGCGCTGGTGCCTGCTGGTCAACATCCCGATCGCGGCGGTCGCCATCTTCGCGGCCGTGCCGGTCGTGCCGGAGAGCAAGGCCCACGGCGACACCCGCTACGACGTGCCCGGCGCGATCGCCGTCACGCTAGGCCTCGTCGCCCTGGTCTACGGCCTCACCAAGGCCGCCGAGCCGGAGCACGGCTGGGAGTCGACCGAGGCGCTGGGCTTCATGGGCGCCGGCGTGGCCCTGCTGATCGTGTTCGTGTTCATCCAGAAGTTCTCGAAGAACCCGCTGCTGCCGCTGCGCATCCTGCTCGACCGCAACCGCGGCGGCGCGTACCTGTCCAGCACCCTGACCGGTGCCGGCCTGATGGGCGCGTTCTTCTTCCTGACCTTCTACTTCCAGGGCACCCTCGGCTACACCCCGGTCGAGGCCGGCCTGGCCTCGCTGCCGGTCTCCGCGGGCGTGTTCATCTCCGCCGGTATCGCCAGCCAGCTGCTGCCCAAGCTCGGCGCCAAGCCGCTGATGCTCACCGGTGCGGTGCTCGCCGCGGGCGCGATGCTGTTCCTGACGCAGATCGGCGTCGACACCGCGTACGCCAGCCACGTGCTGCCCGGCGCGCTCGTGCTCGGCCTCGGCCTCGGCTTCACCTTCGTGCCGCTGTCCAGCCTCGCGCTGGTCGGCGTGCCGCAGCACGACGCCGGTGCGGCCAGCGCCACGCTCAACGCCACCCAGCAGGTCGGCGGCTCGCTCGGCGCGGCCCTGCTGAGCACGTTCGCGCTCAACGCCACCACGGCGTACGCGACCGAGCACATGAGCCCGACCACCGACCCGCAGGCCGTGCTGGCCGAGGCGGCGGTGCACGGGTACACGGTGGCGTTCGCGTGGGGCGGCGGGCTGCTGGTGTTCTCGGCGATCATCATCGCGGTCCTGATCAAGGTCCGTAAGTCGGACCTGCCGACCGAGGGCGCGGTGCACGTCGGCTGACGTGCTGGATCACCCGATGAGCGGGGCGGCGCCACGGTGCGCCGCCCCGCTTTCATGTCCCGCCCCGCCCCGCCCCGCCCCGGCCCGGCCCGACGCTTGCGTCCTGCATAGACGTTGGCCTATCTGAATGACTTCGATCAACGATTTGTCATCCAGATAGGCCAACGTCTATCAAAAACGGGTGGGTGGTCAGGCTCCCGGGGGTGGGGTGGTGGAGCAGCCGTGTCTGGTCTGCCAGGTGGTGACCTCGGGGACGGGGGACTTGGCGCCGTTCCTGCGCCAGGAGTCGAGGTAGCGCCAGGGCCAGACCACGCCGCGGCGGATCCACCAGTCGCCGGTACGCGCGCAGACCGGCGAGACGCCGAAGTGCAGGTGGCAGGCGCTGGCCAGGCCGGTGCGGCCGACCTTGCCCAGCTTCTGCCCGGCGGTGACCCGCTCACCGGGGCGGATCAGGCCGTCGATCGCGGAGAAGTGCGAGCCGTAGTAGCGCACCCCGTCGTCGCCGAGCAGCGACACCGACAGCCCGCCCCGCTGCGCGCCGTCGTCGGTCTTCGGGTCCCAGCTGTCGACCCGGGACACCTCCAGCACGGTGCCGTCGGTGACCGCGACGATCGTCGCGCCGCACGGTGCCATCACGTCGGTGGCCTGGTAGTCGTGGTGGGTGCGCCCGTAGGAGGTCTTGCCGAGCACCGGGAACACGTACTTCACGGCGGGCGCGGACGGCGACGCGGCGGGGGAGGGCGAGGCCGTCGCGGTCGGCGTCGCCGACGGGGAGGCGGCCGGTGCCGCGGCGGGCTCGAAGACCGGCCCGGCCACCGGTCCGGTGCAGGCGGCGAGCGCGAGAGCGGTCAGCAGGCCGACCGGTACGAGGTAGGAGCGCACCCGCCCGACCCTACTCCGCACGCGAGGACGGGGCAGGTCGTCCATTTCGGATCGGCCGTTCGGCGGTGTGCGGTGCACGGCCGGCCGTCACACTGGGGACGGAGGAGGTCGTGGTGGAACTGGATCACGAGGGCGGCGGGCCGGAGCGGCTGGTGCGCCAGCGCGAGCGGATCAGCCGGGAGCTGCGGGAGGGCGGCGTCCCGGTGTTCGTGCTGGCCGGGCCGCTGCTGCCGGGCCGGGAGCGGTTCGCGGGCCTGGAGGAGGCCGACGGCCGGATCGTGGGCGTGCGCATCGTACACGAGGGCGACCGGGCGCACGGCCCCTGGGCCGGTGTGCACTGCGCCCGCACGGACGGCACGCCGGGCACGGACCCGCTGCGCTGGGAGCTGACGCACGGCATGGCGGCGTACGGCGAGACGGTCGCCGCGGCCGACTGGGCCGAGGGCGGCATGACGGTCGTCGTCGACGGGGTGGCCGTGCCGGGTCGCCTGCTGCGGGCGGGCGGCCGCTGGTGGGCGGCGAGCTGCCACCGTGACGGCGTCGAGATCGCCGTGGTGGCGCGGGACTGGCACCCCGACGCGCTCGGCGTACGCACCGTGGACGACCTCGGTCCGATGCTGACCCGGCACTGGTACGGGCCGCCGGCGCAGGAGTCCGCCGCCGGGCATCGGGAGCCGCATCTGACCCTGGTGGAGGCGAGCCTGCGCCTCGGCCGGGAACGTCGGCGCTGGTGGGGCACCTGGGGGCCGCCGCCGCAGCGGCCGGTGTACTGGCGCGAGCTGTGGCAGGCGGCGGTGCGGCGCCAGGTCGTGCTCGCCGACCAGGCCGAGCCCGACGCGGAACGGGCGGTGGGAGACATGCTGGGGCAGCTCTCGGCGCTGCAGGACCGGGCGGCATGGTTCGCCGACGAGCGGCTGCGGCAGCGGGCGATCGCCGAGACGCTGCTGTTCGGCACCGGCCTCGCCGACGCGGTCCCCAGCGCCGCCGCGCAGCGGGCATGGCGGGAGCGCGGGGGGACACCACGGTAACCTTCCTCCCGTCGAGAGGAGAACGGGACTGTGGAAGATCTCACGC